>JBKPBM010000330.1:0-5467 GCA_046744325.1 Actinomycetota bacterium
CGGATCAAGGATGCCCCACCGACTATCCATACGGCTCGCCCACGAACGGCAGCGTCGTGTTCAAGACCTTCAACCGTTCGCAGACGGCCGTGCCGATCTACCTTGACGAATACAGCCCGTCAGCGGCGTTCGACGGCATCCCCGAGCCGGCGCTGGTGCTCGTCCACGGAGGAGGATGGGAGGACGGATGCCGGCGCTTGCTGAACCGCCAGGCGGTCGACCTGGCCGGCATGGGCTTCATCGTCCTGGCGATCGATTACCGGCTGAGCTGCCTGACGACGGATCAGCCGCCTCCGACCGTGGACCAGGCTCCCCTGTGCGGCTGGACCTGGCTGCGGAAGGACCCGGCCACCGGAACGAAGGGGGCGGCGCTCCACGACGTTGAGGACGCCGTGTCGTGGGCCCGCACTCACGCGGCGGCGTACCACCCGTTCAACGGCACGGTGTACGCCGTCGGCGGCAGCGCCGGGGGGACCATGGTCCTGGAGGCCGGTGCAGTGGCGCCCGTCGGAGATCCCCGCCGCCCCGACCGGGTGGCCGCGTGGTCCGGGACCACGGAGTTCGGGACGACGTCGGACGGCAGCTACTCCTGCGACAAAGCGCTGGGTGGCGCAGGTCAGGTTGGCCACTGCTGGGAGGCCGAGGTGAAGTACGTCGGCTGCGACATCCGCACGTCGACCGATCCCGCCTGCATCCAGGCGTGGGCCGACGCATCGCCGATGAGCAGGTACGGCACGGGCGGATCCCCGGCCTTCATCGCCAACTCCGACGGCGAGCTGGTGTACGTGCTGGACGCAATCGACCTCAGCGGCAAGCTGACCTCGCTGGGGATCGCGAACAGCCTGTGCATCATCACGAACTCGGACCTGCACGGGCGCGGCTACCTCTACGTGCGCTCGTGCAACGACGAGCCGTCCCCGCCGGATGGACCGGGGGTGCTCAACGAGACCGCCGCGTTCCTGCGCGGACCCCAGGTGCCGTAGGCGCGCCCGTGACTCGGGGTGTGGGGCCGGACGACCGACAGGTCGCCCGGCCCCTTCCGCGTTTGCCCCGGAACGTTCAAGCACCGGCCGGAAACGGCCGATTGACTAGGCGAAAGGGCAGCCGTCCCTTGGCTGCGGCGAGCCATGATCGACCTTCCCGCACTGCTCAGGACGTTGATCGAGAACCAGGGCTCCGACCTGCACCTGAAGGTGGGTCAGCCCCCCATCATCCGCGTGGACGGCGACCTCCGCCGCCTCCAGGGCGACAGCCTGACCCACCAGCAGACCCTGGAGCTGGCCAACGCCATCCTGCCCGCGGACCGCCGACCCCAGCTGGACGAGAAGCGGGAGGTCGACTTCGCCGTGACCATGCCCGGCCTCGGACGGTTCAGGGCCAACGTGTTCTACCAGCGAGGGTCGGTCAGCCTGGTGCTTCGCCGGGTCCGGGTGGGAAGCCCCTCGATCCCGGAGCTCGGCCTTCCCCCCGTGGTGGCCGACCTGGCCCAGCTGCCGCGCGGCCTGATCCTGGTCACCGGTCCGACGGGGTCGGGCAAGACCACCACCCTGGCCTGCATGGTCGAGCAGATCAACGCGACCAAGGCCGTCCACATCCTGACCATCGAGGAGCCCATCGAGGTGGTCCACAGCGACCGTCTGGCCACGGTGAACCAGCGCGAGATCGGGATGGACACATACAGCTACGCCGCCGCCATGCGCGCCGCCGTCCGGCAGGACCCCGACGTGATCCTGGTTGGGGAGATGCGGGACCCCGACACGGTCGCCGCGGCCCTGGCCGCGGGCGAGACCGGGCACCTCGTCCTGTCAACCCTGCACACCACCGACGCCGTGGAGACGGTGAACCGTGTGATCGACTTCTTCCCCCCGTACCAGCAGCGCCAGATGCGGATCACCCTGGCCAGCGTGCTCCGGGCCGTGGTCTGCCAGCGCCTGGTCCCCCGCAGGGATGGCGGGCGCGTCCCGGCGGTCGAGGTCATGGTCAACAACGGGCGGATCGCCGACCGGATCATGGACGAGAAGCGGACGCACGAGATCCTCGACATCATCGCCGAGGGCGGGTTCTACGGGATGCAGACCTTCGACCAGTCCCTGCTGACCCTGGTCCAGGAAGACGTGGTGACGGTGGAGGACGCCCTGCTGACGTCCTCGAAGCCCCACGACTTCATGCTCATGCTCGAGCAGGTCGGCATCAAGATCCCCGCCTGAGCCCGTCCAGCCTGCCCCTTCGCTCCGTGCGGACGGAGTCCGTAGGATGCCACCTGGCGACCATCTCGAGGAGGCCTCGCGCATGCGTGTGACGGTGGTGGGAAGCGGGTTCGTGGGGGCCACGGCGGCCATGCGGATCGTCCAGAAGGGGCTGGCGGACGACGTGGTGATGATCGACATCATCGAGGGCCTGCCCCAGGGTCTGGCCCTCGACATGCGGGAGTCGGCGCCCGTGGAAGGCTTCGAGCCGAACGTGCGCGGGACGAACGACTACGCCGACACCGCCGGTTCGGACGTGGTGGTCATCACCGCCGGGCTTCCCCGCCAGCCGGGCATGAGCCGGATGGACCTGCTGGACAAGAACGCGGGGATCATGCGCGATGCGGTGGGAAACGTGGCCGAGCATTCTCCCGACGCGATCCTCATCGTGGTGACCAATCCTCTCGACGAAATGACCTTTCTGGCCTCCGAGGTCAGCGGCTTCGGCCGGGAACGGGTGATGGGCATGGCGGGTGCGCTGGACTCCTCGCGCCTGCGCTTCTTCATCGCCGAGGAGCTGGGCGTATCACCGACCTCCGTGGAGGCGATGACGCTCGGATCGCACGGGGAGTCCATGGTGCCGCTTCCCCGTCAGGCGACAGTGAACGGGAGGCCGCTGAGGGACCTCGTGGACGACGAGACTCTGGAGCGCCTGTACCAGCGGACGCGGGATGCCGGCGCCGAGATCGTGGCGCTGCTCAAGAAGGGGAGCGCGTACTATGCGCCGTCCGCGTCGATCGCCCAGATGGTCAACGCGATCGCCGGGGACTCCAAGGAGATCCTTCCCGTCTGCGCGTGGTGCACCGGCCAGTACGGCATCCGCGATGTGTACGTCGGGGTGCCGGCCCGGTTGGGCCGAGCCGGGGTCGAGGAGATCGTGGAACTGGACCTGACCGAGGGCGAACTCGAGGCGCTCCGCGCCGCGGCCGAGGGGATCAGGGCCAAGTGCGCCGACCTGCCCGGCCTGTAGCCACTTGAACCGGCCGTCGGTCGAGGACCGGATCGCCCGCGGGCTGTGTGCGGTCTGGGAGCGACAGGCCCGGTACGTGGCCGGCGGGACCGTCGACCGGATCGATGGCCTGCTGGTGGCCATGACGAACCTCCCCGACCAGACCCTCAACGTGGCGCTCGTCGAGCGGGAGCCTCGAGACCCCGAGCGCGCGCTGGCCGGTGCGGCCGAGATCTTCGGCCGCGCCGGCCAGCACCTGGGACTCGACATCCCGGCCGGCCGGTACCCCCGGGTCGAGCAGGCCGCGGACGGCCTGGGGATGTTCCCGATCGTGTCGCGTCCCGCGATGGCCGTTGGCCTCGACGCGCTCTCCGCCGCCGCGGGGGTGCGCGGCGTGACCTTCGAACGGGTGAGCGATCAGGCCTCCCTGGCGGCGGCCGTGGGCATCGAGGTGCGGGTGTTCGGGATGGCTCGGTCGGTCGCCGAGCGCTTCGTGCCGCTCGCCGCGTTGGGCGAGCCGGGGTTCAGCCTCTATCTGGCATGGGCGGATGGGGAGGCGGCCGGGACCGCCGCGGCCCATGCGGATCACGGGGCGGTGGGCGTGTTCGGCGTGGCCACCGAGGACCGGTTCCGCGGCCGCGGCATCGGCACCGCGATCACCTCGTTCGCGGTGCGCGATTCGGCCGTCAACGCGGGCGTGCCGGTCGATCTGGCATGGCTGCAGGCCACGCCCCAGGGCCGGCCCATGTACGAGCGCATGGGCTTCCGGCGCGCCGGGACCTGGGTCGTGTGGACCGGAGTGTCGTGACCGAACGGTGACCGAGGCGGCTCCCTCCTGGTGACGAGAAGGCTGGACAATGGCCCCATGGTCACGGGGTGCAGGGCCGCTCGGCGCGGCATCACGCTGCTGATCCTGGTCGGGCTCCTCGGCGCCGGTTGCACTGGAGGCGCTCCGGATTCGAGTGCGCCACCCGATCGGAGAAGCCCCACGGGGGCGAGCGGGGCGCCGGGCCAGGGTCCCTCGCCCGTCCTCCCACCGCCCGCCACACCATCGACACCCGAGACTCGTCCTTCTCCCGCGGCTCCTCCGTTCCACGGCTCGATCGCGGCTATCGACGCGGATCTTGCCGCCACGATGACCGGCTCCTCCTGGCACGAAGGGTGCCCGGTTCCGATCGGGGGCCTACGGCTCCTGACCCTCGACTACTGGGGGTTCGACGAGCGGGTCCATCGGGGACGGCTGATCGTCAACGAAACGGTGGCCTCCCAGGTGGTGAAGGTGTTCGGGGCGCTGTTCGCCCGGAGGTTCCCGATCCATCGGATGGAGCTGGTCGACGCCTACGGGGCAGACGACGACCGGTCGATGGCGGCCGACAACACCTCGGCGTTCGACTGCCGCTCGGTGACGGGGTCCCCCGGCGTGTGGTCTGAGCACTCGTACGGGTGGGCCATCGACATCAACCCCGTGGAGAACCCGTATGTCGCGCACTCGACCGTCGAGCCACCCGCCGGGCTGCGATACACGGACCGCACGCTGTCGGCGACCGGCATGGTGCATGCGGGCGACGGAACCGTGCGAGCGTTCGCGGCGATCGGCTGGTCGTGGGGTGGATCCTGGTCCTCGACACGGGACTACCAGCACTTCTCGGCCACCGGGCGGTGACGTCGAGTCCTCTCGGGCCGAGTGGCCGTCGATGCCTGCGGGAACGCGCGGGTCACTCGGCGCCGAGGTGGGAAGCAATCGCAGAACGCAGGACGATGAGAGCGCCGTCTCGGACGAACAGGCCCGGGTAGGTGCTTGCCCTCGCGCACACGTTGTTGACAGAGGGAGGCAGGCCATCCTTGCGCCGATAGAGGCCGCGACGAGCGATCTCGCGGGCGATCTGGTCGCTGCGCATGGCCTTGAATCTGTTCGCCTCCACCACCTCGACCATGGCCTCGTGCAGTGTGATGGGACGGACCGGGCCCGGGAGCGGTGGCCAGGGGATCCAGGCCGAATCGCGGTCGAGGATCCGCCGCAGGTTCTCCATGTACAGCTCGAGCTGTCGGACCCGCCCCCTGAGCATGAGAAGCATCCCGTGAGAGCGGCGAAGGACCCGCTCGACCTGCGCCGGATCGGCTGCCAGCATCTGGATCAGGCCATTGACCATGAGTGCCTCCTTGTCGGGGGGAGGGCCGGGTCGACTCTTCTTCGAGACGGAAGAGCCCGGGGGGAGGGTGAAAAGGGGGAAAGGGGAAGGGCCCTCGTCTGGACTGCACCAATTTGAGGCTC
>JBKPBM010000171.1:0-3197 GCA_046744325.1 Actinomycetota bacterium
CCCATACCTGTGGAGCCCGGTTGCCTACGCCGCGATCACCTCGATCGCCGTGATCGGCCTCTACGTGGCGTACGCCATCCCAGTCTACCTTCGCCTCCGAGCCGGCGAGAGCTTCCAGCGTGGCCCCTGGCATCTCGGGAAGTGGAGCTACGCGATCGGGTGGACCACCGTCGTCTGGGTCATCTTCATCACCATCCTGTTCACCCTGCCGCAGGTGACCCCGATCGGGGTCAAGACGTTCAACTACGCCTCCATCGCGACGGCGGTGGTCCTGTTCGGCGCCGGAGGGTGGTACATGCTGTCGGCCAAGAACTAGTTCCACGGACCCAAGGTCCAGGGGACGCCCGAGGAGCTGGCGGCGATCGAACGAGAGTTGGAAAGCGTCTGAGCGACGCGCGAGGTGGGATGGCGGACGTCCCGTCCGCCATCCCATCGCCGTCTGGAGGTGACCCATGGACAAGGGCATGCTGGACGTCCCCACCATCGAGGACCTGATCAAGAAGGACGAGATCGACACCGTCCTCATGGTCTTCCCCGATCAGCAGGGCCGGTTCATGGGCAAGCGGGTCACCGGCGACTTCTTCCTGCATGACATCCTGGATGGCGAGGGCGCCATCCATGCGTGCAACTACCTGCTGGCGGTGGACATGGAGATGGAGCCGCTCCCCGGCTATTCCTACGCGAACTGGGACACGGGCTACGGCGACCTCAAGGCCACCCCCGACATGTCCACGCTTCGCCACGTGCCCTGGCTGGAGAAGACCGCGCTGGTGATCTGCGACGTGTTCGACGAGGAGACCGGCGAGCCCATCGAGGTCGCTCCCCGCCAGATCCTGAAGCGGCAGATCGAACGGGCCAAGGCGGCCGGCTACACGGTCAAGACGGGGTCCGAGCTGGAGTTCTACCTGTTCAAGGACTCGTTCGACGACGCGGCGGCCAAGCGCTACCAGGACCTCCAGCCGCATTCGACCTACATCATGGACTACCACATCCTGCAGACCACCAAGGACGAGTACCTCATCCGCCAGATCCGCAACAACATGGACGGGGCCGGGGTCCCGGTGGAGTTCTCCAAGGGCGAGTTCGGCAAGGGCCAGCAGGAGATCAACCTGCGCTACGCCGATGCGCTTGAGATGGCCGACCGCCACGTGATCTACAAGAACGGCGTCAAGGAGATGGCCGCCGCGGCCGGCCGGGCCGTAACGTTCATGGCCAAGTGGTCGATGGCCGAGGCCGGGTCGTCCTTCCACCTGCACTCCAGCCTGTGGGACGAGCCGGGGAAGACGTCGCTGATGTGGGAGGCGGACGCGTCCCACCACCTCTCCAAGGTCTTCCGGCAATACCTCGGTGGGCTGATGGCCACGGCCTACGAGATGTCGTGGATGTTCGCGCCCTCGGTGAACTCCTACAAGCGGTATCAGCTCGGCTCATGGGCGCCCACGGCCATCGTGTGGTCGCACGACAACCGGACGTGCGGCTACCGGATCGTCGGCGAACACACCGGCTTCCGGGTGGAATGCCGGATCCCCGGTGCCGACGCGAACCCGTACCTGGCCTTCGCCGCCACGATCGCCGGCGGGCTGCACGGGCTGGAGAACGGGATCGAGCCGCCCGAGATGTTCCGGGGCAACGCCTACGCGGCGCACGACGTCCCCCGGGTCCCGTCGTCGCTGCACGAGGCCATCCGGGCGTTCGAGGGAAGCGAGGTCGCCCGCAAGGCCTTCGGGGACTTCGTCTTCGAGCACCTGCTGAACACGGCGCGCCAGGAGCAGATCATCTTCGACAACAACGTGGTCACCGACTGGGAGCTGGCCCGCTACTTCGAACGGATCTGAGCGCGTCAGAACGTCGACCCAGTGGTGGGCAGGCAGTTCCCGCCGCCGGTGTTCGTGTCGCAGATGTGGAAGCTGCCGGTCGAGGACAGCATCTTCGTGGCGGTCGTCGTGGGGTTGAACGTCCAGGTGCCGGAGACGGTCGGATCCGCGCTGCCGGAGGTCCGGACGCCGATGGTGACGGTGAGGGTCTTGTTGCCATTGCTCCAGGCGTAGGTGGCCGAATAGCGTGCGTTCCGATTCGAGGAGCCACCGGTCAGCTTGCCCAGGTCGAGCGCCTCACCGGTCCCGCACGAGCCGGCCAACGTGGTGGTGGCGATCATGATCGTGGCGCCGCTCACGGCGCACACGGTGTCTGTGCCTGCGGGCCCGGTGGCCGTGCCGACCGCCTGGTTGAAGGTCACCACGATCTTGTCCCCGGCGTCGAGCTTCCCGGAGGTGCCACCATTGCTGGGCACGATCGATACCGCCACGAAGCCGAGCTGGATCCCGGCCGTGGGGTTGCTGGCCACGCTGGTCCACGACGCGTAGGTGGTCTGGATCTGGTAGCAGAACCAGGTCCCTTGCGGCGTGTACCGGCCGGTGTCCGAGTAGGACAGGCTGGTGGTGGACGCGATGCTCGAGTACGTCGGGGTCGAACAGTTGCTGCTGGTCCCGTTGTTCACTCCGAGCACCGAGTAGCCGTTGCCGTTCTGCCCCGCCGGCCACGACAACGACGCGTCGTGGCCCACCGGCGAGGCCGTGAGCGACGCGGGGGCGTAGAGGGCGGTCATCGAGAACACGTTCGTCCCGTTCCCGCCCTGGGCGGTCAGGATCGCCGAGGTCGCGTCGACCGGGGCGACGGACAGGACGACCGACATCGCCGCCGCACAGGCCAACAGCCGGGAGGCTCGGGGCCAGCGCGTCCGGGCCATCGCCGATGCCCCGAACGTCAGAGGGTGGCCGCCGGGTGGGGTCGCCAGATCTCGACCAGAGCCACGACGCACAGCACGATGGCCGCCAGGGACAGCAGCGCCCACCGGGCGAACGCCCCGGCCAGCAGGTAGCCCACGAAGGGGATGCGGAACCAGTAGCGCAGTCCCGTTCCAGATGCGGGCACGTACCATCCATCGGGCGCCCCGTTGGCGTCACCCTTGGTCACGAAGACCCGGTCGCCCCCTCGCTCCTCGATCCGGACGATCCGGTGGGTGATCAGCTCGTTCGCCCCGCCCGGGCGGTGGAAGGTGATCACGTCGCCGACCCGAAGCCGGTCGGCGTCCGCCGGCACGGACACGACCAGCGAGCCGATGGGGATGCCGGGCTCCATGCTGCCGCTCTGGACCGCCAGCGCCTTGTAGCCGAACACGCGGGGACCCACGGTGAGGG
>JBKPBM010000186.1:0-5980 GCA_046744325.1 Actinomycetota bacterium
AGCCCGATCCGATCCACCGGCCGGCAGCGGGGCAGCAGGTTCGTTCCTGAACGCGGACGGCGCCCGCCCGTCGGGATGACCGGCATATACTCGCCCTTTCCCGACCTCCATCGAGCGAGAAGGACCCGGGAAAGATCGGTACGAACTGGAACGCGAGGACCCGCGCGACCACCGTAGCGGTCATCGGGGCGGGCAGGGTCGGGACGGCATTCGCGGTGCTTCTGGAGCGGGCCGGATACCGCGTCGCGTCCGCCAGCGGCTCGGATTCCACCAGCGATCGCGTCCGTCGCTTCCTGCCGTTCACGCGGTTCTGGCCGGGGCCGGAGGCGGCCCACGCCGCCCAGGAGGGCGACGTCGTGATCCTGGGCGTTCCCGACGACCAGATCGAGCCGCTCTGCACGCACTTGGCCCAGGAGGGGGCGTTCCGGACCGGCCAGACGGTCGTGCACCTGTCGGGGTCCAGGGGCCTCGACGTCCTGCGCTCCGCCCTCGATGCCGGTGCTGGCGTGCTGTCCCTTCACCCCCTCCAGTCCTTCCCCGACGTGACCACCGGGATCGAGCGCCTGCCCGGCAGCGCGATCGCCGTGACCGCCTCGTCGCCGGAGGCCGTCGCCTTGGGCGAGGCCCTGGCCCGCGACATGGGAGGTACCCCGTTCGCCCTCCCCGACGAGGACAGGCCCCTGTACCACGCCGCGGCGGTGTTCGCCGCGACCTATCTGGTGGCGGTGGAGGCGGTGGCCGAGCGGCTGTTCCAGAGGGCCGGCCTGGACAAGCCGCTGCCGATGTTCTCCCCCCTGGCCCGGGCCGCGCTGGATTCGGCGCTGGAGCGAGGGCCACACGAGGCCCTCACCGGCCCCGCGGTGCGGGGTGACGTGGGAACCATCGCCCGGAACCTCGAGGCGCTCGCCCGCCGGGCGCCTGAGACGGTGGAGGCCTACGTCGCGCTGTCGCGGGTAGCGGGCCGATTGGCGGTCGAGAGCGGCCGGCTGACCCCCGAGGCGCTCGCCGCGCTGGAACAGGAGCTGGCCCGGTGGAGGTGACGGGGACGCCGGAGGCGTTCGGCAAGGCATGCGAGGCGGCGCGGGGGCGCGGCCTGGCCGTCGGGTTCGTTCCGACCATGGGAGACCTGCACGACGGGCACGCCAGCCTGATCCGGTCCGCCCGCGCTGAATGCGGCTTCGTGGCGCTCTCGATCTTCGTCAACCCCCTGCAGTTCGAGTCGGAACGGGACCTCGCCGACTACCCTCGGCGGCAGGCCCACGACCGCGAGGCGGCGGCCGCCCTCGGCGTGGACCTGGTCTTCGAGCCCGATCGCTCGGAGATGTATCCGAACAGCACGCCTGAGATCACGGTCGACCCGGGTCCCCTGGGTGGGCGCCTGGAGGGGGCGTCTCGTCCGGGGCACTTCCGCGGCGTGCTCACCGTGGTGGCGAAGCTGCTGAACCTGGCCGGGCCGTGCCGCGCGTACTTCGGGGAGAAGGACGCCCAGCAGCTTGCCCTGGTTCGCCGCATGGTCGCCGATCTCGATGTCCCCTCCGCCGTCGTGGCCTGCCGGACGATCCGCCATCCCGACGGGCTCGCGCTGTCATCCCGGAACGCACGGCTCACGGCGGAGGAGCGCGATGCGGCAGGTGTGCTGTTCGAGGCGCTGTCCGACGCAGCCGGGCTGGTCCGATCGGGCGAGCGCACGGTCGACGTCCTGAAGGCGGAGATGGCCCGCCGGATCGGGGGCGAGCTCCGTGCCCGGCTGGACTACGTGGCGATCGTGGACGAGCAGACCTGGGAGGAGCCGCGGGGTCTGTCCGGGCCCGCCCGGGCGCTGGTGGCGGCGTGGTTGGGGGAGACCCGCCTGATCGACAACATCGCCCTGCCGTGGCCGCCCGGCGCCGGCGTGCACAATAGCGATCGGCCGGAAGGAGGTTCGTAGGTGCTGCTGGCCATCGACGTGGGGAACACCGCGACGGTGCTCGGGCTCTTCCAGGGCTCGGAGCTGTCCTGGCACTGGCGCATCTCCACCCGGCGGGACCGGACCCCGGACGAGCTGGCCCTGCTGTTCGGCGGTTTCCTGGAGCAGCAGGGCCTGTCGTTCTCCCGCCAGATCACTGGCGTGGCCATCGCCAGTGTGGTTCCCGACCAGACCCAGGCGCTCCGGTCCATGGTCCACGACTACTTCCACTTCCAGCCCGTGGTCGTGGAGCCCGGGGTCAAGACCGGGGTGCCCATCCTCACCGACAACCCGCGGGAGGTGGGAGCCGACCGGATCGTGAACGCTGTGGGGGCAGTGGCCGAGCACGGAGGCCCGGCGGTCGTGGTCGACTTCGGCACGGCCACCACCTACGACGCCATCTCTGAGCGAGGCGAGTACCTGGGCGGGGCCATCGCGCCCGGGCTGCAGATCTCGGCCACCGGCCTGTTCCAGGCCACCGCCCGTCTCCCTCGGGTGGAGCTCTCGGAGCCGCGGTCGGTCATCGGAAAGAACAGCGTGGAGAGCATCCAGTCCGGCCTGCTGTACGGAACGGCTGCCGAGGTGGACGGGATGGTCGAGCGGATACAGAAGGAGCTGGGTGGGGACGCCACGGTCATCGCCACCGGCGGCCTGGCCGGGCTGATCGTTCCACTCTGCCACAGCATCGACCACCACGATCCGTGGCTCACGCTGAAGGGCCTGCGCGTGGTCTTCGACAAGAACACCGCCCGCGATGAGTGAGGAACTGGGGCCTGGCGTCCAGGAGTCGAGGGGCCGGCTGCACGAGGTCCTGCAGGCGCGCCGGGACACCCTGGGCCGGCTGCGCGGCCGTGGGGTCGAACCCTTCGCCTTGTCCTTCGCGCCCGACGCCCACGCCGCCGATCTTCATCAGCGGTTCCCCGGACTGGCTCCCGGAGCCGAGACCGGGCACCACGTCATGGTGGCCGGTCGGCTGGTCCTGATCCGGCGCCACGGGAGGCTCACCTTCGCCACGCTCCGGGATGCCACCGGCGACATCCAGCTCTTCCTCACCGCAGACGGGCTGGGCGAGGAGTACGCACTGGTGGATGACGTCGACCTGGGAGACATCGTGGGGGCGTCGGGCGAGGTGGTGAGCACCAAGCGGGGCGAGCTTTCGGTGAAGGCCGATCACCTGACGCTCCTGACCAAGGCGCTACGGCCCCTTCCGGAGAAATGGCACGGGCTACGGGATCCAGAGGCGCGCTACCGGTATCGCTACCTGGACTTCGCCACCAGCCCGGAGAGCCGGGAGGTGATCCAGACCCGAGCGAAGGTGCTGGAGGCGCTCCGACGGGTGCTGACCCAGCGCGGGTTTGTGGAAGTGGAAACGCCCGTGCTGCAGAGCACACACGGGGGAGCGTTGGCCCGGCCGTTCACCACGCACCATCACGCGCTGGACATGGAGCTGTTTCTGAGGATCGCCCCCGAGCTGTATCTCAAGCGCCTCCTGGTGGCGGGGATGGAGCGGGTGTTCGAGATCGGCCGGAACTTTCGCAACGAGGGGATCGACCGCGACCACAACCCCGAGTTCACCATGCTCGAGGCCTATCAGGCCTACGGCGACTACGAGGACATGATGGCGCTCGACGAGGCCCTGGTGAGCGAGGCGGCCATCGCGGTGCGAGGGTCACTGCAGTTCGACTATCAGGGGAAGGCGCTGGACCTCTCGACGCCGTTTCGACGGGTCACGGTGCTGGACGTGGTCTCGGAGGCCGTCGGCGACGAGGTGACGCTCGATCGCGCGGACCTTCGCGAGGTGGCCGAACGCGCTGGGGTGCAGACCAATCCGGCGTGGGGCCCGGGGAAGATCGTGCTGGAGCTGTACGAGAAGCGGGCCGAGGAGTCGATCTTCTCACCGACGATCGTCAAGGACTTCCCCCGCGAGGTCTCACCGCTGGCCCGACCGCACCGGTCCTCACCCGGCCTCACCGAGCACTTCGACCTGGTGCTGTGCGGGACCGAGATCGGGCCCGCCTACTCGGAGCTCACCGATCCCGACGAGCAGCGGGCGAAGTTCGAGGACCAGCAGAAGCTTCGGCGGGCGGGCGACGAGGAGGCTCACCCCGTGGACGAGGGGTTCCTCCGGGCCCTGGAGCATGGCATGCCGCCGGCGGGCGGACTGGGGTTCGGGGTGGACCGGATGACGATGATCCTTGCCGACGTCCCCTCGATCCGCGACGTGATCCTGTTCCCGCATCTCCGCCCCGAACCGGAGCGTAGCTGACCCCTCGACGCTGCTTACGGATTCGGGTGCAAGAGGACCCACCGAGCGATCCGTCGACCACTGAGCCCCCAGAATCGGGCGCCGGCGACCACGATGGGCCGCTCACCGGAGAAGTCGTTGATCTTGGATTCGGCGACAACGGATCCGAATGGATCGATCTGCGCGAGGAGGGTGGCGCCGGCCGGCCCCGCGCTGCCACCCTCCACATAGATAAGCCCGACCACCCCTCCGCCCTGTGCTGTGGCCGCCGACAGTCCGTCGATGAACCTGGGTCCGCCTACGAGTCTCCCGCTGCTGCTGACCTTCCACACGAATCCGTCGCCACTGATCCAGACGGACTCGGGACTGGCTGTGACCTGCATGCCTTGGCCCGACTTGGGGATGACGATCCTCGAGCGCAGGGCCATGGACTGAGGGTCGAATCGGTAGAGCGTCGTGTGCAAGGCGTTGCCGAACGTCGCCCACAGCCCTCCTGGCCCGAGCGCGAGAGAGCTGAACTCCGACCCTCCCTGCGGAGGCGGCGCCGCTCCGGACACGGTGTACGTGGCAAGGGTTGCGAGCGTCGAACGGTCGAGCTTCAGGATCTCGGTATCAAGCTCCACCCAAAGGCCTGAGCTGCTCGCAAGAAGCTCGATGACCTCCTGGGGCATCGTCGTCCGGGTGACGACCGACAGCGTGGCGGCGTCCACGCGGATGATCTCGTCCGGCGCTGTCGTGAACCGCTGGATGACCCTGGTACCTAGGTAGACGGAATCCGCGCTCGCGGCGATCGGGAAGAAGTAATACGCGAGAGGATCGGTGATCACCTTCGACATGATCGAGCCGGTTGCGGTGATCTTGGAAAGGGTCACTCCCGTCTGCGACCTGTTGATCGTGAACGCGAAGAGCGCTCCATCGCCCGCCGCAAATTCTCCGGATTGGGTCGGGAACGTCTGTTCCAGACGAGCTGCTTCTGGCAGGGAGGACCCGGAGGGCGAGGGCTGGGGAGATGCGCCCGGCGTCGGGGTCGGGAACGGCGTGGGCGACTGGCCGGCGGGCGAAGGCGCCGGATGAGGGCCGAGCCCGCGGATGAAGTCCGCCCCGGCGAATCCGCCATAGGCGACCAGCCCTGCGGTCACCACCGCGACGACGACGGTTCGCAGCCGGCGGCGCCGGGCACGCCGAAGCATCTGGCCGGGAACCCGAGGCGTGGGAGGAATCTCGCCAGCCAGCTCTCGGAGGGCCTCTCGAAGATCGCTGTCCAGGTCAGGCATCTCGCATCTCTCTCCTCAGGGTCTCCATGCCGCGTGAGACCAGCGACTTGACCGTTCCCACCGGGCACTGAAGGGCTTCCGCTGTCTGGACCTCCGTGAGGTCCTCGTAGTAGCGAAGGACGATGGCCGCTCGTTGACGCTCGGGCAGCCGGTACAGTGCCCGCCGGATCGCCTCGCGGGTGGCGACGTCGGGTTGATACGGCTCCGCCGCAGGACGACGGGCCTCGCGACCGAGGTAGCTCTGCTCCACTCGGCGATGCCGGAAGTGCATGCGCGAGAGGTTCAGCACGGTCTTGCGGAGGTAGGCGTCGAACCCCTTCGGGTCCCTGAGGTCAAGGAACCGGCCCGCCAGCCGGACGAAGGCGTCCTGGACCAGGTCCTCGGCCAGGGCCCGGTCGCCAGTCAGCAGATAGGCCAAGCGGGTCGCGGCCGGGCCGTGTCGGAGGTAGAGCTCACCGAGCCGTCCTCCCTCCACGACCTCGCGTTGGTCCACGTCCGCCCTGATCATCTGCCGTC
>JBKPBM010000098.1:0-3377 GCA_046744325.1 Actinomycetota bacterium
GGGTGGGGTCGGGGGTGTCCTGCCGGAAACAGCGTCCAGGGGAGACGACGTAGACGGGCGGGTCCTGCGTCTGCATGGTCCGGATCTGCATCGCGGAGGTCTCCGTGCGAAGCAGCAGGTCGTCGTGGCCGGGGACGTCCAGGTAGATGGTGTCTTTCTCCGTGCGGGCGGGGTGGTCGGGCGGGATGTTCAGGGCCTGGAAGTTGTACCAGTCCGTCTCCACCTCGCCGCCCTCGACCACGCGGTAGCCCATGCGGGTGAAGATGTCGACGATCCGCTCGAGCAGGATGGTCAGGGGGTGCAGGGAGCCCGGGCGAAGCCGCCGGCCGGGAAGGGTGACGTCGATCCGCTCGGCCTCCAGCAGGGCCCGCTCGCGGCCTCGTTCGAGCGCCTGCCTTCGCTCCTCGACCAGGGCGCGAAGGGCGTCACGAACCTCGTTGGTCCGCTGGCCGACCGCACGCCGGTCCTGCTCGGAAAGGGACCCCAAGGAGCGCTGAACGGTGGAGAAGGGGGCTTTGCGGCCCAGGACCGAGGTCTCGGCGGCCTCCAGAGCCTCCAACGAGCCGGCGGCCCGGATGGCCTCGATCCCTCGATCCAGCTCGTGCGCGAGCAGGGCGAGGGCGGCGTCGGGTTCGAGCGCTCCCCCCATGGTGGGTGGCTAGTGTAGTGGCCGGGTCGAGCCCTACCCGGCGAGTCGGCGCGCGTCGCCCTTGCGCCCGCGGGCCGCCCCGGTGGACCGGGGATCCTGCTCGATGGGGTCCTCGACCTCGACCCCGGCCCCGTCCTCAGGATCGGACGGCGCGACGGATCCCCCGTCAAGCGCGCCCGGTGTGCCCTCGGACTCGAGGACCCGGATCGATCCAGCCTCCCCCTGGCTCCCCTCGGCGATCTCCAGCACGGCGGTCCCTCCAGGAGGGGGAGGCTCCGCGGGAATTTCGGCCGTTCCCGCCCCCAGCTCGGCGACCGGAGCCGACGCCGACATGGAGGGGGGCTCCGGGACGTTCAGGGCACCCACCAGGTCGCCGTCCATGGCCGTGATCGCCTGCTGGATCTCCTTCAGCGCGTCGGCCACCCGAGCCGGCACGCGATCGATGGCCCGGCGCACTGCGTCCATGCGCACCTGGACGGCCCGGATGAACGGCTCGGCCTCCTGGCGCCAGGCCACGAACCGCTCCCGTTCCGCCCCCACGTCCCGCAGGACCTTGCCCGCCTGATCCAGCTCGATCTGGACCGTCGACTTGGCCCGTTCGACGATCTGCGCGGAGGCCTCCTGAGCGGCGGTGAGGATCTGGGCCAGCTCCTCGTTCATGAACGCCACGACCTCGGCGCTCGGGCGGGCGCTCTCCAGGAAGCGGATCTTCTCGGCGAGCTCGGAGATGGCCTGCTCCCGGTGCTCGAGGTCCTCGCGCGTGGAGCTCAGCTCCTGCTCCAGCTCGCTGGCCCGGGCCTCCGCAGCCAGCGCCTGACCCTCCGCCTGGCGAAGGCGGAGCACGTGGTCGGAGATGACCTGGTTGACCGAGGCCTTCCGATATCCGAAGACCCCGATACCAAGCCGTGGCGTGTCGTTCAGCATGCCGGCCCTTCCCCGATCGGCCCGCTCCGCCGGGCCGATCCCCGAGGCGGGGTATCCTAATGAGTCCCGACGGGCTAGGCAATGCGGAGCCCCGTCCATCCCCCGCCCGCCTGTGGCCTCATCCCCCCGGAAGCTCCAGGACGAACCCGATCCCGCGGCGGATATCCGGCTCCAACGACCCGCCGTGCGCCCGGGCGATGCTCCGAGCCACGTACAGGCCCACCTTGCTCCCACGGCCGGTCCCCGCAGTCCGGGGCGTGAACAGGTCGGCGGCGGCTCCAGCGTCCAACGAGGACCCGGCCCGCCGAACGTGGATCCGAGGGCGGGGACCGCTCTCCACTCGGAGGCGCACCGGCCCCGCCTCCCCCCCCCACGGGGGCGCCTCGGCCATGGCGTTGTCCACGGCGCGAAGCGTCGCCGGGGCGGCCAGGGCCATCACCGGACTGCCCGACACCTCGAACTGCCCCACCCCCCACGAGGAGAGCTCGTCGGCGACCGAGCGCACCGCCTCGACCAGTTCAACCCGCTGAAGGTCGACGCGCAGCGAGTGCGTGCGGGCCCGGGCGGCGTCGACCAGCTGGGAGACGACGACCTCCAGCCGTGCGGCATCGTGGCCCAGGCCCTCCAGCATCATGCGTCGCTCATCCTCGCTCAGCCGATCCCACCGGGAGAGCAGCGTCGCCGAGAAGCCCTTCAACGCGGTCAGCGGTGAGCGGATGTCGTGGGCCGCGCCATCGACGATCCGAGCCAGGGACGCATCGTCCGCCTCGGGCGCCTCCCGCTGCCGCGCCGCCTCGAACAGGAACACCGTGGCCGCCGCGGCCAGGTTGAGGGACTCGGCCGGGCCCCGGATCGGCACCCGGACGACCTGGTCGGCCAGCTGGGTCGCCCCCTCGGGCAACCCCCGGGCCTCGTTGCCCAGCACGATGGCCGTGGGAACGGTCAGGTCCACGTCGTGCACCGATCGCCGGCCGGCGGCATCGGCCGCCAGGACCTGGAACCCCCGGCTCCTCGCCTCCGCGATGGCATCCATCGCATCGACCTCCCTGGCCACGGGGAGGTGGAAGAGCGACCCGGCGGTCGCCCTGACGGTCTTTGGGTTGTAGATGTCGACGGACGCCCGAGTGATCACCACCGCCGCGGCCCCGGCGGCATCGGCCGATCGAAGGATGGTGCCGGCGTTCCCCGGATCGCGAACCTCGGCCAGGATCGGGACGACCCCTCCCCGCAACGCGTCATCCAGATCGACGTCGAGGAACCCGGCCACCGCCACGATCCCCTGAGGGCTGATCGTGTTGGCGAGGTGGCGCATGACCTCCTCGGACACCACATGCGCCGGAACTCCGGCCGCCGCTGCCCTCTCCCCCACCGCCTCGGTCTGCCCGGTCGGTCGGGCGGCCAGGAACACCTCTACCACCGTGTCGGGCCGGCGCAGCGCTTCGAGCACCGCCTGGGCCCCTTCGACGAGGAACCGTCGGTCCCGCTCTCGGCCGGCCCGCACCTTCAGACGGGCAGCCCGAACGACGCGGGCGTTGTGGATGGAGGTGATCACGACCGGAGCGGTCCCGGCTCGGGGCCCGTGGCCACCGGCAGGCGAAGGCTACGCCCGGGAGGCGGCGACGCCCTTCGGGGCGCGGGAGGCCCTGGGCTTGCGGACCGGCTTCGCGGCCTGCTTCGCCTCAGCCTCCAGGCCCTCCCTGGCCGCCCCGATCAGGCCTTCGAACGCCTCGGGGTGGTGGACGGCGAGGTCGGCCAGGACCTTTCGATCCAGTTCGACGCCGCTCACCTGCAGGCCGTGCATGAA
>JBKPBM010000367.1:0-6590 GCA_046744325.1 Actinomycetota bacterium
GGCCTGGGGTTCAGGATGTCGTAGGTGGTCCAGCCGGCCTCGACCACGAGCGCGGCGCCAAGCCCCTTCCACGCATAGCCGAGGAAGCGACGGCGATCCACGTTCGGCGCCGGTTCCCTGATGTGTTCTTCGTCCATGTCGATCACAGCTCGAGGTAGAGGTGCTTCCACGGCCAGACCCAGGACCACTCGGGGCCACGGAACAGGGCTCCGATCAGGGTCAGGGCCAGCCCGACCGCGGCCAGCACGGTGAACACGATGACCAGCATCTTGCGATCCCGGATCCGCCAGCCCTCGCTCCGGTCCAGGAACGGGAGGGCGAACAGGAACAGCACGACGGCCGTCGGGGCCAGGATCCCCGCCACCATCGGCTGCAGGTGTGACAGCAGCTCCTGCAGGCCGGCGAAGTACCAGGGCGCCTTGGCCACCGGCGGGGTGGCGTTGGGGTTGGCGATGTCCTTGAGCGGGGCGTTGAACAGGATGGCAAGCAGGAACACGACGGCCACCGTCCCGGCGGCCACCACGGCGTGGCGGACCAGGAAGTGCGGCCAGGTGAACGCGGTGTCCTCCGGCTCCTGCTTGGGGCGGACCTCCGCCTCCCTCGGGACCACTCCCAGCAGCCGGTAGCGGCCGTGTTCGGTCCCGCCGTCGGACCCACCGTCAGGCATCCACCGTCACCTCCTCGGATCGCTCTTCGATGGCCGGCTCCGCCCCGGCGGGCCGCTGCTCCCGGTCGGCCACGGCGAAGCCGTCCTTGCGGACCCGCCAGATGTGCACGCCGAGCAGCAGCACGAGCAGGGCCGGGAGCACGTAGATGTGCAGGACGTAGAACCGGAGCAGGGCGTCACCGCCGACGTCCGGCCCGCCCAGCAGCACCCGCCGGGCGCTGTCGCCCAGCAGCGGCACATACCCGGCGATGTTCGTCCCCACCGTGATGGCCCAGAACGCCAGCTGATCCCATGGCAGCAGGTAGCCGGTGAAGGACAGGCCGAGGGTCACCAGCAGCAGCACCACCCCGATCATCCAGTTGACCTGCCGTGGCCGTTTGTAGGCCCCCGAGTAGAACACGCGCAGCATGTGCGCCAGCACCACCGCCACCATGAGGTGCGCCGACCACCGGTGGATGTTCCGGACGAACTGGCCGAAGGCGACGCTGGTGGAGAGGGCGTGCATGTCGAAGTACGCCTGAGGCACGGCGGGGTGGTAGAAGAACATCAGGTAGGTCCCGGAGACGAACAGCACCGTGAACAGGACCGTGGCGATGAAGCCGAGGCGAAGCGTGGAGCGCCACGACAGCACCCTCCGGGGAACCTTGACCGGATAGACGTGCAGGACGAAGTTGTTGAACGACGTCATCGCCCGCCCGCGCGGCGTGGTGGCCGGTGGGTGGCGCACCGCGGAGCGGTACAGCTCGGACCGCCGGATGCTCTCGCGGGGACGGAACAGGGCCAGGAACGCCGCGTTGTCCCGGAGCCGTTTGCGCGTCCTGGGCTGGTCGTCCATCTCGCTCCCTTTCATGCCGTCGCCAGCTGCAGGTCGCGGAGCCCGGTCGAGGCCTCGCTCCAGTCGACCATCGACAGGGCGTCGGTGGGGCAGCGCTCGATGCACAGGGCGCAGCGGATGCAGCGATCCTCCTGCAGGATCAGAGCGCTCGCCGGCGGGCCGGTGGCCAGGGCGCCGATCTCCTCGACGGGGACGATCCGGATGCAGGACTCCGGACAGACATCGACACAGCCGCCGCACAGGATGCACAGGTCGGCGTCCAGCCAGATGTTGAGGAAGCACTGCAGGCATCGGGCCGATTCCAGCCGCGCCTGCTCGGGCGTGTAGCCGAGCTCGATCTCAGCCGCGCCGATGCGCCGCCCCGACTCCACCGAGGGCACCGGCACTCGGGGAACGGCGTCGTAGTCGAACACCGGGCGGTTCACCACGTCCAGGGGGATGGGCCGGCGAACCCGCGACGCCTGGGCGCGGAGGCTGCCCTCGCCCGCCAGGTGGCGGTGTATCGAGGCGGCCGCCCGCCGGCCGTCGGCGATGGCGTCGATCAGGTTCCTCGGTCCGAAGGCCACGTCGCCGCCGGCGTACACGCCGGGCGAGGACGTGGCCAGCGTCTCCGGGTCGATCCCGATCGTCCCCCGGGCCGTGACCTCCACCCCGTCCTCCGGCTGGAGCCAGGCGAGGTCGGGAGCCTGTCCGATGGCCAGGATGACGGAGTCGCAGGCGATGACGGACTCGGTCCCCTCGAGGAACTTCGGATCGAACCGCCCGTGCTGGTCGAACACCGAGGCCACCCGAAGGGTTTCCAGGCCCTCGACGTGCGTCTCGCCGGCCACCCGCTTGGGCCCCAGGCGGTGCAGGATCCGGATGCCCTCGCGCTCGGCCTCCTCGATCTCGAACTCGTGGGCCGGCATCTCGGCGCGTGACTCGAGGGCCACCATGGTGACCTCCCTGGCGCCCATGCGCCGGGCCACCCGGGCGGCGTCGAGCGCGGCCGTGGCCGCCGCTTCGACACCCTCCGCGCCCGTGGCGGAGGGTGGCGCCTCGCCGGCAGGCAAGCCATGGGCGGAGAGATCGCGGAGGGCGGTCCGGGCCGCGTCCAGGGCCACGTTCCCGCCGCCGATGACCAGGACCCGCTCCCCCAGGTCCACGCGGTACCCGAGGTTGGCGTTGATCAGGAACTCGACCGCCCGCAGGACTCCGTCCAGCTCGGTGCCCGGGATCCGAAGGTCCCGGCTTCGCAGGGCCCCCACGCCCACGAACACCGCGGCGTACCCCTCCTCTCTGAGCGAGGACAGCGAGAAGTCCCGCCCCAGCCGCTGGCCGGTGCGAAGCTCCACGCCGAGGCCCAGGATGGCCCGGATCTCGGCGTCCAGGACGTCCCTGCGCAGGCGGTACGTGGGGATGCCCAGGACCATCATGCCTCCCGGGCGATCCTGTCCCTCGAAGACCACTGGCCGGTAGCCGAAGGCGGCGAGGTCGTGGGCGCAGGCCAGTCCCGCCGGTCCCGCCCCCACCACCGCCACGCGCTCCCCGCGCGGGGGCATGGCCTCGACTCCCAGGCGCCACAGCCGGTCCCCGGCCTCGCTCTCCACCCCGGCGTGCTCGCAGGCGAACCGCTTCAGGGCCCGGATGGCGATGGGTTCGTCGATCAGGCCCCTCCGGCACGCCAGCTCGCAGGGAGCGGCGCACACCCGGCCGCAGATCGACGGGAAGGGGTTGGGGAGGCGCGCGGTCAGGTACGCCAGGTCGTCGTCACCCGCCGCGATGGCGCTGACGTACCGGCCGGCATTCGTCAGCACGGGGCAGGCCCGCGTGCAGGGCACGTTGTCGTCCAGCCAGCCGGCGTCGACGTCAGCGGCCCGGAACCGCGGGATCACCGGTTCCTCCGGGGCTGGAGGGCGACGAACGCCCAGGAGAGCACGACGAAGAAGGCCGCGACCCACAGCGAGACCAGCGCGTCGCGGGTGTGGGGCGACACGCGGGTGGTGAGGTAGACAAGGAGCCGGTCGGGGACGAACAGGAACCCGACCCAACACAGGACGATCATCGCGAGGGCCTTCAGGGCCGCGCCCGACCACCCCTGTTCGGGCGAACCCGTCCTCGCCCCGCGTTCCGGCCTTCTCATTCCGGCGGGATCCTCCACCATCTCCTCGTGCTCCAGCGTCCCACAGGGGACGCCCCCGCGTCGTCGTTCCCGGCGTACGTTTCGAGAAGCCTCCGACGGCAGCGCTCGACGCGAGCGGGTCGACGGTCCCCCCGGTTACAGGCCCTTCGGACATGCAGCCTAGGACAGGCGGGGCGTTGATGGAAGCGACCGGACGCGACCAGCGGTCGTCACCTTGGTCCCGATGCGAACCGCTCGGACTCCTCGGTGAGCCGGAGGTCCTCCTCGTCCGAGAGATCCAGGTCGGCCGCGGACGCGTTGGATTCGACCTGGGCGACGCTGCTGGCGCCAGGGATGGCCACCACGTTGGGCCTGCGGATCAGCCAGGCCAGCGCCACCTGCGCTGGCGAGGCCCCGTGTGCCTCGGCCACCTCTCGAAGGACGGCGATCAACCCGGTGGCCCGCGCCAGCCCTTCGGGCCGGAACAGGCCTCCACGACGAACGCTGCCCGTAGGACGGTGCGCCGCATCGTACCGGCCCGAGAGCAGGCCCTTGGCCAGCGGGCTGTAGGCGATCACCAGGCGCCCCGCCCGCTCCGCGTGGGGCACCAGGTCGTGCACGGGCTTGGGAACGGCGAGGCTGAAGTTCACCTGGTTCGACAGCACGGGGCCGCCGAGGGCTCGCTCGGCCGCCTCCCATCGTTCCAGCGAGAAGTTGCTGACCCCCACGTGGCCGATCAGCCCGGTCCGCTGGATCCGCCGCATCCCCTCCATCTGCGCGCCGATCGGAATCGCGGGGTTCGGCCAGTGGATCTGGTACAGGTCGATCCGATCCACCCCGAGGCGCCGGGCGCTGGCCCGGGCCCGCCGCTCGACCACGCCCGCCAGCGGCATCACGGGCAGGATCTTCGTTGCCAGGAACACGTCGTCGCGACGGTCACGGATGGCCTCGCCCACGATCCGCTCGGACCGTCCGAACGCGTAGATCTCCGCTGTGTCGATCAGATCGATGCCGAGATCCAGGGCCCGCCGGACGATCCGGGCTGACTCGTCCTTCGCGTAGGTCTCGCCGTACCCCCACTCGCGCGACCCGAACTGCCACGTGCCCAGCCCGATGGCCGAGATCCGAACCCCGCCGACCTCGACATATCTCATGCCCGCGGCGCGGTGAGATCAACCCGCCAGTCGTTGCACTGCATGACCGCCTCAGCCTACGCTCGGGGACACTGAGTGGACCACCGCGCATCAACCCGTCCTTGACGATGGCGCCGGCACATCAGGGTTCCTGCTAACGGAGCCCCCGAACTACTCGGTGGCGTGCTCCTGGCTCGAGTAGCTGACCCGATCCGCGGCCTGTCGGAAGATGGCGATGGTCCGCATGCGGATTCGTTCGACGCGCTCGGTCGGGGGCTCGATGCCAATGACTCGAGCGTACTGAGCGACCCAGGCGCCGCGGCGTTCCATGTAGGAGGCGATGGCCAGCAGGTCGTCGGAAGACGCCTGAAACTCCAGGACCACCTCGGTGCTGTCCAGCCCCATCATCAGCGCGTCCAGTGCCTGCTTGGTCACCTCGGCCGAGAGGTCCGACATCAGCCGGGCGACCGGGCCCCGAAGGAACGGGGCGGCATCCGCCGATGCCCGGGCCTCCAGACCGGGACGCTCGAGCATGAGCGTCTCCACCTCACGCCACCACGCCGTCCAGGCGAGGTAGTCGTCGGGGGCGGCCGAGGGCAGGGTCAGTCGAACGTGCGTATCACCGTCCACCGCCGGCCGCCTCTCTGAATGCATCCCTCTTCCTCGTCTTGGAGTGATCGGCATTCAACGAAGGCGCCCTGATAGTCCGAATCCCCCGCTCAGCCACGCTGTCAAGCTCTCGGTCAGCGGTCAGCCCTCGCGGCCGGATCCCGACGATCCCGCCGTCTCAGCCTGGTCGACCGGTGGGGACTCGACGAGATTTGACCGGTGCCAGGCAGCCTGCGAAGATGCCGGCCCACTTCCAGCATCGGTGTCGTGGGAACCAGTTGAAGGAGGGCCTCATGGGTCGTCGACTCGGACTCGCCCTGCTGGTGATCGGCCTCTCGGCGACCGCTGGGATCGGTACCGCCAGGGTGGCGACCGCTCGACCACAGGTCATCGCCACGATCCCGGTCGGGGATGGCCCGAGCGGCATGGCGGTCAACCCACGGACCAACCGCGCGTACGTGGCCAATTTCCGCGAGGGCACCATGTCGGTGATCGACGGGACGTCCAACACGGTGATCGCCACGGTGGTCGTGGGGGCGGAGCCCGCGGCCGTCGGGGTGAACCCGAACACCAACATGATCTACGTCGCCCTGCAGAGCCGAGGGGTGGCGGTGGTCGACGGGAACACGAACACCCTGCTGCTCACGATCGTCATCGGGAACCTCCCCGACGGAGTGGCGGTGGTGCCTCAGACGAACCTCATCTACGTGACCAACTTCCTGGGCAACTCGGTCACGGTCATCGACGGCTCGAACAACTCGGTGGTCACCACGATCCCGGTGGGAACGTCGCCCCTCGGGATCGCCGCGAACACCCGGACCAACCGGATCTACGCGGCGAACGTCGACAGCGACACGGTCTCGGTGATCGACGGGTCGACCAACACCGTCGTTGCCACCGTGACCGGCCTCGGTCAGGAGACCTCCGCCGTCGCGGTGGACGAACGGACGAACGTGATCTGGGTCACCGGCCGAGCGGGGAACCTGGTGTTCGCCATCGACGGCGCCACGAACACGCTGGTCTCCACCCTCGGCGTCGGCGCGTACCCCACCGGCATCACGGTCGCCCCACGCACCAACCGCGTGTACACGGCCAACCAGAACGACGACACGTCCTCGGTCGTGGATGGGACCGCGTTCCGGCTGCTGGGCTCGATCGGTGTGGGCGCGCTGCCGACGGACGCGGAGGCCAACCCGCGAACCGGGCACGTGTTCGTCTCCAACCAGGACGACGCCACCGTGACGG
>JBKPBM010000169.1:0-3516 GCA_046744325.1 Actinomycetota bacterium
GCCCCGAACGACAGGGCGTACACCATCCACACCTGGACCACGTCGCTGACCACCAGAAGCCACAGGGCCGACGCCAGCGCGGCGTACGCGACCTGGGTGGCGAGCTGGACCCGGCGGTTGTCGAAGCGGTCGGCGATGACCCCGCCCCACGCTCCGAACAGCAGGATCGGCAGGAACTGCAGGCCGGTGTCGATCCCCAGCGCCACGCCCGAGTGGGTGAGCTGCAGCACCAGGAACGGCGCGGCCACCGACTGCATCCAGGTGCCGGAGGTCGAGACCAGCTGGCCGATCAGGAACAGCCGGAAGTTCCTGACCCCAAGGGAGTGGAACGTCCGACGTCGCCCACCCGATGGCCCGACGGTCTCGGCAGGCGCTCCGGTGGCTCGATCGACCGCGGCGGGTTCGCGTTCCACGACCGGACAAGGGTACGCGGCGGTGAGGCCGGGGTCTCAGAGGGCGGCGTGGCGCAGGATCGGGCGGGTCAGGCAGGTGGGGCCGCCCCCGCCGTTGATCCCGATCTCGGAGGCATCGAACGTGTGCAGCTCGCACCCTCGGTCCGCGAGTGCGCGGGCCGTCGCCGGGTTCCCCTGAGCCATGACCAGCACGCCGGGCCGAACGGCGAGGATGTTGCATCCCAGCGTGGGCATCTCCTCCTCCGGAACGGGGACCAGGTCGACCGCGCGTTCCCGGAGCAGCTCGTACAGCCCAGCGGGGAGCATCGGGAGGAAGGCCACCGCCAGCCACTCGGCCACCGGGGAGATCAGGCTGAGCAAGTGCAGGCACTCGGACGGTCCGTTCGCGTAGGGGACGTCGAAGACCTCGACCTGTCCACCCACCAGGGCGGCGAGCTGCCGGGCTCCCGATCGGTTCGTGCGGAGCGAACGCCCGATGCACAGCACGTCCGGCTCGAGCCAGAACGTATCCCCGCCCTCCACCGTGCCGGGCGCCTCGATCCGGCCGGCGATGGGGATGCCCCGGTCGGCCATCCACGTCTCGTGCTCGACCTCTTCGCCCAGGCGCGTCGCCTTGCCCGGACGCAGAACGATCGCCCCCCGGTCGGTCACCAGGGATGGATCGAACGTGTAGACGAGGTCGGGGCCGGGCGTCTCGGACCCGAGCTCGTGGACGATGACGCCGAGCGCGGCCAGGATCGCGCACAACGCGTCGTGCTGCCGCTGCGCCGCTGGGAGGTCGACGGGATGCAGGAACCCGTGACGCGAGTCCTCGAAGGCACCGCCGAACGCAGCCCCCGGTCGCTTGACCAGGACCTCGCGCAGCGGAGCGACCATGCTCTGGGCGCCGAACGGGAGCACGCTCGACGGGCGACCGAGAAGATCGGTCATCCCGAGCGATCAGGCCTTCCGGTCGAGGTTCGCCTTGAGCATGTCCATGCCCTTCTGGACCCCGGGCTTCACCACCATGGCGAAGACGACCGGGAAGATGACCCCGGCGAACCCCGGCGGCTTCGGCATGTCCATGACCCGTTCGACCCGGGTCCGGCTGCCTCCGTCATCGGGCGTGAGGCGGAACTCGCTCTTGAACTCCTGGCCCTGGTCGTAGGCGGTGAAGGCGAATGCCCGCGGCCGGTCGATCTTCGTGATCTCCACCTCGTTCACGTGGTTCGGCTGGCGAGGCAGCCACCCCACCGACCGGAAGCGGCTTCCCACCGCCATCGGCCCATCGGCGAATGGTTCCACGGAGTAGGGCTTCGGCGACCACACGTGGTGCTTCGACATGTCCGCCAGGTAGTCGAACACCTCGTCGGCCGAGCGATCGATCACCACCGTCCACGTCCCTACCGGCATGGCCCCTCCCTTGTCCACGGGTCGCCTTGCATCCTCGACCACGGGCCGAGCCGGCACAAATCGACGTGCGGAGCGCTACGGGAGCTCGAACACGAAGAGACGCCCCTGGGTGTCCTCGGGCGCCAGCACATCGGCGCTGCCGATGTACACCTTGCCGTTCACCACGGTCGGGGAGGAGCTCACGATCTGGTCCATGCTGGCGGTGCTCCCGCTCCAGATCTGGGTGCACACCGACGATCCGCAGGGGCCGGCCCGCCAGGCCAGGACCTCGCCCGTGTTGCGCCCGACGTAGACCACGCCGTTGGCCACGGTCGGGGAGGAGACCACGGCGGCCTGCTCCCCGGAGCCGAAGTCGCTCCACAGCGGGTCGCACGTCGCCTGGCCGCAGCCGGCCGCCGTGTAGACGTTCAGCCCGTCCTCCAGGCTGATGTAGACGCGGCCGTTCGCCACGGCCGGCGATCCGTTGAAGAAGTTCAGGTTGTCCACGTCCTGCCACACCGGCTGGCACGTGGCGGACCCGCATCCCGCGGCGGTGAACGCCGTGAGGTTGTGCTGGCCGGCGATGAACACCAGGCCCTTGGCCACCGCCGGACTCGACGAGAAAACCGAGGCTCCGATCGACCCGGTCCAGGTGGCCGAGCAGGTGGCTGCGCCGCACCCGGCCGCCGGGAACGCGTAGAGCTTGCCGTCATCGGACCCCACGAACACCGTGCCCCGGTTGACCGTCGGGGTCGACTCGATGCTGGCGCCCGTGCTCCCCGTCCACAGGGGCTGGCACGTCGCCGCACCGCACCCGTTGGCGTCGAACGCGTAGAGCTTGCCGTCGAAGGCTCCGACGAAGACGGTGCCGTTCGCCACCGCCGGAGACGACTCCAGGATGGACTGCGTCCCGGCGAGCCCCTGCCACAGAGGGGCGCAGACGGCCGCGCCGCACCCGGCCGCGGAGAACGCGTTCAGCCTCCCGTCGTTGGAGGAGAACGACGTCTGGGAGCCGACGTAGACGATCCCGTTCACCACCGTCGGCGAGTCGATGATCTGGGCCAGGCTGGTCGAGGTCCACAGGGGCGTGGTGCACAGCGACAGCCCGCACCCATCCGCGGGGTAGGCCCACAGCCGCCCATCGGTTGAGCCGATGTACGCCACGCCGTCCACCACGGCCGGCGAGGAGAAGTCGACGAGCTTCCCCAGCTGGGCCTGCCACGAGACCTGGAGCGTGGGGACGTTGGTCCGATTGAGGACGGTCTCGAACGGGTTCACCCCGGTGTGGGCGTTGTTGAACCGGAACTGGGTCCAGTTGATGTCGGCGGCCGATCCTGCAGTGGGACCGGCGCTCCCCCGCTGGCCCATGGCCGTGCCGGGCAGGATGAACCCGGCGAGGGCGGCGGACACGACGATGGCGGCGGCTCGAACGATCCTCATGGCGACTCCCCCTGCGACCGGATGGTCGACCCAGGCTCAGTTGAGGGTAGTACGCGCGAGGGGCCGCCAGGGATGGGCCGCTACACGAGCCCCTGGTCGAGCATCGCGTCGGCCACCTTGGCGAACCCGGCGATGTTCGCCCCGTTCACGTAGTTGCCGGGTGAGCCATACTCCTCGGCCGTCTCCCGGCACTGCTTGTGGATGGCCTTCATGATGTCCTTGAGCCGGGCGTCGACGTCCTCCCGCGACCACATGACGTGCAGGGCGTCCTGGCTCATCTCCAGGCCCGACA
>JBKPBM010000291.1:0-9104 GCA_046744325.1 Actinomycetota bacterium
ACTCGGACCGGCGTCGACCATGAAGCATGCCTCGCAGGTTCCGGCGGACCCGTCGGGGTTGGTGACCGTTGCCCCTCGGATCCCCGTCGGTGCATCGACGGCCACGTCGATGATCGCGGTGAGGCGAGTTGCGCTGACGAAGGTCGTGGACTCGACGGACACGCCTGCTCCGGGGAACGAGAGGGCGGCTCCTAGGACGAAGTTCGCGCCCTGGACCTTCACCGTCCGATGAACCGCCCCTTGGCCGGTGTCGGGCGACACCGAGCTCACGGTGGGGGCCGAGGCGGCTCGGGACGCCGGCGCCCCGGCGACGAGCGTCGCGGCGTTGAGGGGAACCAGGGCGATGCTCCGTCGGGCCATGTTCATCGACCCACGACCCGCTTCCCGTGACTGGACCATCTCATCGAGCGCCATCTTCGGCCGGCCATGGTAACCCACCAACGATCCCTCGCTCGCGTGGAGGTCGAGTGGCCTCAGATGGCGGCCGGAGAGTGGGTGCGGCTTGCGTCGGGCGCGATCCCGGCGCTCAGCCAACGGGCGTTCTCGGCGATCTCCTGCTCCGGATCCGCGCCCAGATGACCGGCGGCGTCGTTGATCTTGACGAGGGCGCCGGGGACATTCGCGGCCAGCCACTCGCCATGCGCCGGGGGGACCAACACGTCGGTCATCCCGTACCGGACCAAGACCGGCACCGAGATATCGGCAGGGTCGAAGCCCCATGGCCCCACGAAGGCAAGGTCGTCGTCGACCCAGCCGCCGACGCCATTCACGGCCCACTCGAAGGCCGACTCGCCGATGATCTGAGCAATCTCCGGGCGGGCCAACTCCGCTCGATCCGACTCGCTGATATCGAAGTCCTGCAGGACGGTGGATGGGTCGGCCCGGGCGCGCTCCTCGAACTGCTGCTGCAACGCTTGCACCTCGCGGGTGAGGACCTCCTCGCCGGCGAGCGCCCAGCCGAACTCCCTGACGTTCTCCGGATCCATGCCCGCAAGCCAGGCGTCCTGCTCGAGCCCAGGAGAGCCCAGCGGCGCCACACCGACATCGCAGGTGGCGCGTACGACACGATCGGGAAGGAGCGTTGCGCACGCAAGGACGTGCGGTCCCCCGCCCGATCCTCCGCTGACGCCGAAGCGATCGAAGCCGAGCTCGTCTGCGAGCGCGCGGACGTCGTCGGCCTCGTCGATCACGCGACGGCCATGGTTCCGATCAGACCTCCCGTACCCCGCACGATCGTGCGTCACCAAGCACACGCCCAGATCGGCGTACAACTCCTCGCGTGGCCACCGCATGAGACGACAGCCGGGCGTGCCATGCAACGCGAGGATCGGGAACCCCTCTGGATCACCCCAGACAGCGAACGCGAGCGTCCGACCATCCGGCGTCTTGAACGTCCGTAGCGGCTCGCCCACCGATCGAGGATACGCCGTCAGGCTCGACGCCCCACCGGCCTGGCGCCGGTGTGCGCGGATATAGCTCGGTGGCCTATCCCTCCCACCACCGGAGCACTCGCATCGCCCGGAGGGTGATCCATCGCGAGGGCTGACCCTCGCCGTCGTCGACGTCGAACCATACCCGTCCCGGCGGGCTCCAGTCGAGCGGCCACGTGCCGTCCTCGAGGCGGCGCGAGCGGACGTGGTCGATCGCCTCGCCCAGACGAGGGTCGGGAGCAGCGCCGGTCAGGGGCGCGGCGGAGCGGAAGTGGTCGAGCCCACGGAGCACGTCGTAGCGCCATCGATTCGGGTGCGCGAAGCGCAGGAATCGCTCGTCGGCCGGCTCACCAGTGCTGAGACGGCGGAAGAGCGCCCGCACCAGGAGGTACTCCTCGCCCGAGCGGCGCGCCTCCCGCGATTCGGGCGTCCCACCCGTGGCCCGCTCGTACTCCGCCAGCCCCTCGAGCACGTTGATCGTGGTGCCGAAGGACGAGCGGACCGAGCCGTTTTCCGCCTCGCAGTTCCAGCCGCCGTCGGCGAGGCGCTCCCCCGCCAGCCGCACGACGATCTTGGACACGTCCACGCCGAAGTAGGAGCCGTTGGCGACGACCATGCCGTTGATGCAGGGCTCCTCCTCGCCCTCCCAGTACGGCTGGCCGCCGTACCAGCGTGCATTGGCACCGATGAGTTCCACGGCGCGCCGGGCCCGCTCCGACGACGGATCGAGCCCGAACTCCCGGAGCAGCGAGAGTGAGTGTGTCGTGGCCGTCCACGGCTGGCGGGCCATGCGGCCATCCGGTCCACGCTGCGCCTCCGGTCCCTTCCAGTCGAAGTCGGCCGGGAAGTGGGCACCGCCGGCCCATTGCCCATCGTCGTCCTCGAGGGCGAGGAGCCGGGCTCCCCAGCCCTCCGTCTCCACCTTGGCACGCTCCGCCGCCCACTCCGAGTGCGGGGCGTCGAGCACGTCGCGCATCACCTGCCATCGGATCGATGGGTCGGAACGCTCCGGGTCGAGAAGCCAGTCGATCACCGCGATGACTCCGGCGCCCCGTGCTCGAGCTGTCGTTCGTACTCGCTCTGGTCGTAGTGGCCCTGCGACTCGATGACGAGCCCGTCGTCGCCGAGGGTCCACTCCTCGAAGCCTGATATGCGAACCCATTTCCCGGTTCCACCCGGTCCTGTGTTCGTGCCGGTGAAGGTCCAGTGGTACTCGACCGACTGCTCCTTGAAGACGAGATCGTCCATAGAGACCTGGATGTCCGGGAATGCGGAGATGAACGAACGGGCAACCTCCGTCACCTCCGTGGGGTCGCCGCCATTGATGGCGATCGTCCCGCCCGGCGCGTAATGGCCGGCAACTCTCGCGGGAGAGTGGCTGCACCACGCTTCGGTGTAGCTGGCCGCGAGTTCGCGCACCTGGGCTCGATCGTGTGCCATCCGGCCCTCCTCTCGCAAGAGTCGATGTGCCGCTTCTCGAGCCTCACCGACCCTAGTGCCCGGGCGTAGGCGAGACAACATACCGCGTGAGTCAGCGAGACCTCACCAGAAGGGGGGAACTGACGCACAAGTGCGTCGGTGTCAGTCCGGTGGGAGGGGCAGGATTCGAACCTGCGTAGGCTTCGCCGGCGATTTTACAGACCGCTCCCTTTGGCCGCTCGGGCACCCTCCCGGGAACGTTCCTCAGGATAGCATCCGCGTCCCTGCGGCCCGGCACTCGCCGGTCCGGCGAGACGGGCTAGAGTATCTGTCCGTGGCCAAGGATCAGTTCTCGTTCGACGTGGTCTCCGAGGTGGATCTCCAGGAGGTCCACAACGCCTTCGACCAGGCGCGGCGGGAGATCCAGACCCGGTTCGACTTCAAGAACACCGGCACCGAGATCGGCCTGGACGAGAACCTCATCGAGATCCGCTCCGAGACCGACCACCGCCTGAAAGCGGCCGCCGAAGTCATCAAGGACAAGCTGGTCCGCCGGAGCATCTCGCTGAAGGCGCTCGGCGAGGGCCCCATCCTTCCGGCCGCCAGGGGCACGGTCAAACAGAGCCTTCACATCAACCAGGGCATCGACGACGAGAAGGCTCGGGCCATCAACAAGGCCATCAAGGCCGCCGGTCTCAAGGTCCAGACCCAGATCCAGAAGAACCAGTTGCGGGTCACGGGCAGGAGCAAGGACGATCTACAGTCCGTGCAGCGGCTGCTGAAGGATTCCGACTTCGGGATCCCCCTGCAGTTCACGAACTACCGGCCCTGAACGAAGCGCCCCGCCCTGACTCCTGCGGCAGGATCGACCGAGATCAGATCGTCGAGGCGATCCGCTCCAGCCTGCGGATCCGGTCCGCCGTGGGCGGGTGGGTCGAGAACAGGTTTGCGAAGGCCACCCCCCGCCCCCGCAGCGGGTTCACGATGAAGAGGTGGGCCTCGGCCGGACCCACGGTCGCCGGTGCCGGGATCTTCGTCGAGTAGGCCTCCAGCTTCCCCAGCGCGCTGGCCAGGGCCTGCGGATCGTGGGAGAGGTTCGCCCCGGATTCGTCGGCCTGATACTCGCGCGACCTGGTCACCGCCAGCTGGATCAGCATGGCCGCGATCGGCGCCAGCACCCACGACAGGATCAGGGCGAATGGCCCCAGCGGGCTCTGCCGGTCGTCCCGGCCCCCGCCGAGGAAGAAGGCGAACCGGGCGATGAAGGTGATCGACATAGCGATGCCCGCGGCGATCGACCCGATCAGGATGTCGTGGTTGGCCACGTGCGAGATCTCGTGGGCCAGCACGCCGCGGAGCTCGCGCTCGTCGACGATCTGCAGCAGCCCCTTGGTCACCGACACGGCCGCGTGGTGCTCGTTGCGCCCGGTGGCGAAGGCGTTGGGCTGGGTCATGTCGCTCACGTAGATCCGGGGCATGGGCATGTTCCTGGCCTGCGTGAGCTCGCGAACGATGGCGTACAGCTGTGGGTACTGCTGCCCGGTGACCGGCTTGGACCGAGTGGTGGCGATGGCGATCCGGTCCGAGAACCAGTACATCGCCACGTTGAAGCCGAGGCCCAACACCAGACCGAAGACCAACCCACCGGTCGAGTGGAAGATCAGCTCGCCGATGAGGACGAAGAGCCCACCCAGGGCCGCGATCAGCACCCAGGTCTTGACTCTGTTCACGGTCCGTTCCCTCCTTCGAGGAGCCGGGCGATCCGGCCCCTTATGTCCCAATACGGCCATTGTACGAGCGGCCCTTCGTTTGCATGCCCGAAGCCCCGAAGACACGGATTCCCCACACGCCCCCTCCGTGGTGGCACGGTTGAATCGCTGGTGGCGGTGGTAGGTTCCCGGTCGCCATGGACGTCGAACGCTCCCGGTCCAGCGGGACCCGTCTCGCTCTCGGGCTGATCCTGCTGGGTGCGGTCGTCGGGGTGATCGGGCCCCTGCTGTCGTGGGTGAACGTGGGCTTCGCCGGTGGTGGCTCGGCCGGCGGGCCCATCCGCCAGCGCCTGGCCCAGCTCCTCCAGGGGCTGTCCGGACGGAGCACGCGCGGCTTCAACACGCCGGACGGACGGTTCGTCCTGGCCCTGTCGGTCGCCATCGGCGTGGCCGCGGTCTTCGGGCTGCTGGGCGAGCGGACATTCCTTCGGCTGGGAGCCGTGGCCCTGTCGCTGGTGCTGGCCATGGGAACCCTTGCGCTCACGCTCACGGATCTGGCGTCGAACACCGGGGTCTCCGCGATCGACGCGGTCCGGCGCAGCGGGGCCCAGCTCGGGCGGCTGGCCGGGGCCATCCAGGTCTCCTCCGGCGCCGGCGTCTGGGTGGCCATGGCCGGCTCCGCTGTCGCCGCCATCGCCGGCCTCACGGTCCTGTGGTCCGACCGCAGATGGACCTTGACTGCCGAGCGGAGCCGCCACGGCCATCACCACCGCTCGGAGACGCCGCCGGTCCCGATGGACCCGTCCGGGCCCGGCCCTCAGCCCACGGAGGTGATCACCCCGCCGGTTCCCCCCACCGAGCCGCTGGCGCCGGCTCAGGCCTGAGCCTCAGCGGCCGATCAGGGTGGAGAGCGGGGGGAAGCGGGTGAGGAGCGGGGGGAACAAGCCGACGGCGATCACGCCGGCAGCCGCCAGGACCACCACCCCGCGGACCAGCGCCGGTGACCGAAGCGGCCGCACGGGCTCGGCCATCGGTTGGAAGAACATCTCCCGGGCGATGGCGATGTAGTACACCAGCGAGATCACCGAATTCACCACCATCGCCACGGCCAGCCAGTACCCGATCCCCGCTCGGTGGATGGCCGCGCTGAAGATGAAGAACTTCCCCCAGAACCCCGCCATCGGCGGGATCCCCGCGAGCGAGACCAGGAACAGGGCCATGGGCACGGCCAGCGCCGGGGCCCGCTGGCCGAGCCCGGCGAAGTCGGCGATCTGCAGCCCAGGGGCATCGCGAACCATGCTCAGGACCACCCCGAACGCGCCCAGGTTCATCACCCCGTAGATCAGGATGTAGAGCAGGGCCGCCGAGAACGCCTCCCTGTTCACGTCGCGCATCGTCGTGGTGGCCAGGGCGAAGGGCAGGAGGATGTACCCGGCCTGGGCGATGGAGGAGTAGGCGAGCAGCCGGACCACCTGCCGCTGCTGCAGGGCCACCAGATTCCCCAGCGTCATGGTGAACAGCGAGAGCACCGCGAAGATCGGCGCCCAGAAGTCCGCGCGCGGGAGGAAGGCCACGAACATGATCTGCAACAACCCGGCGAACCCCGCGGCCTTCGACCCCACCGACAGGAACGCGGCCACGGGCACCGGCGAGCCCTCGTAGGTGTCCGGCGCCCAGAACTGGAACGGGAAGGCGCTGACCTTGAAGGCGAAGCCGGTCACCACCAGCAGGATCGCCGCCAGGGCCAGGTTCGACCGGCCGGCCGGGCCCCCCAACTTGCGGGCGATGACGTCGAGGTGCGTCGAGCCCGTGACCCCATAGATCAGGCTCATCCCGTAGAGCATCACGGCGGTGGAGAGCACCCCGATCAGGAAGAACTTCAGGGCGGCCTCGTTGGACCGCGGGTCGGTCTTGCGCAAGCCGGCCATCAGGAACGCCGGCGCGGAGACCAGCTCAAGGGAGATGAACAGCATGATGAAGTCCCGGGACGACGGCATGGTCAGCATGCCCAGGAACGACGACAGCAACAGCACGTAGTACTCGCCCTGGTAGTAGCGCCCGTCACGGAAATACCGAAGGGACAGCGCCAGCACCACCAGGCCCACGGCGGTAAAGAACACCTTGAAGAGCACCGCATAGCTGTCCACCACGTACGTCCCACCGAACAGCACCCGGTGCGAACCGATCAGGGTCAGGGTGGCGGCGAACGCCCCCGCCGTTCCGACGAAGGCGACCGGCATGGCCATCCACTTGCTTCGAAGCGGGAGGAACAGGTCCACCACCAGGACCAGGAAGATCGTGCCGGCCAGCACCAGCTCGGGCGCAATGGCGTGGTAGTCGATCGGCGGGTTGGCCAGGGGCGGCAGGGTGGCAAGCGCGGCGAGGTGGGTCATCGAGCCTCGCTCACCGAACGAACAGGTGGGCCAGGGCGGTGACCGCGTCGTTCGTGGTCCCGAACACGATCCTGGGGAACACGCCCAGGAACAGGATCCCGATCAGGAGCGGTGCCCACGACACCCACTCGATCGACTGCACGTCCGGCAGGGCCTTCTCCCGCCACAGCTCGGGCATCGTTCCCATGTTCACCCGCTGCAGGGTCCACAGGAAATAGCCGGCCGTCAGGATGGTCCCGATCCCGCCGAACACCATGAGCGTCCGGAACAGCACCAGGTGCCCGGCAAGCACGGAGGCCGGGCTGTAGGAGGACAGCAGCGCCGTGACCTCGCCCCAGAAGCCGGCCAGCCCGGGCAGGCCAAGGGAGGCGATGGCGGTGAAGGCGAAGATCGTGCCCAGGTAGGGGATCTTCTGGAGCAGCCCGCCCCCGATCTCCGAGATCTGGCGGGTGTGGTAGCGGTCGTAGATCGAGCCCACCTCGAAGAACAGCATCCCGGTGATCAGGCCGTGGGCGACCATGCCGAAGATCGCCGCGTTGATCCCCACACTGGTCAGCGTGGAGATCCCCAACATGACGAACCCCATGTGCCCCACAGAGCTGAACGCGATCAGCCGCTTGAGGTCCTTCTGGGCCAGGCAGGCCAGCGACGCGTAGATGATGGCGATCACTGCCAGGATGGCAATGGCCGGGGCCCAGATCCGCGACGCCTCCGGGAGGATGGGCAGGGCGATGCGGATGAAGCCGTAGGTCCCCATCTTCAGCATGATCCCCGCCAGCAGGACGGACCCGACGGTCGGCGCCTCGGTATGGGCGTCGGGGAGCCACGTGTGGAACGGCCACATCGGGACCTTGATGGCGAAGCCCAGGAACAGCCCCAGGAAGATCAGGTTCTGGATGGTCCGGGAGATGACCAGGCCGGCCGCCCCCTGCTGGCTGAGCTGCACGATGTCGAAGGTGTGCGGGTTCGACTTGAAGAACAGCGCCAGGAACGCCAGCAGCATGAACACGCTGCCGAACAGCGTGTACAGGAAGAACTTGATCGAGGCGTACTCGCGATTGGCCGAGCCCCAGATCCCGATCAGGAAGTACATCGGGACCAGGACCAGCTCCCAGAAGATGAAGAACAGGACCAGGTCGAAGGCGTTGAACGTCCCCGCCATGCCCGTCTCCAGCAGCAGCATCAGGGCGAGGAAGGCCTTCGGCCGGCCGGGCAAGGGCAGGATCCGGAACGTGTAGACCGCGCACAGGAAGGAGAGCAGCAGGGTCAGCTCGAACAGCGGCAGGCTGATCCCGTCGATCCCCACGTGGAAGCGGGCGCTGATGGTGGAGATCCAGCTGGCGTTCAGCTCGAACTGCAGACCCTGATGGGCTCCGTAGTCGAAGCCGAACAGCATCACGATGCCCACGACCAGCGCGGCTCCGGTGAACAGGACCCCCAGTCCGCGGATCAGCCGGTCGGTGCCGCGAGGCATGAAGGCGATGACCACCGCCCCGAAAGCCGGCAGGAACACGGCAAGGGTGACCGCCGACTTCTCCCATCCGCTCATGCGCTCTCCTTGGTCGAGATGAGGCTCGCCACCATGGCCACGATCACCAGACCGACCATGATCACCGCCGAGACCCATGACCGGGTCACGAAGATCACCAGGGCCGCTACGCCCACGAACAGGTACGTGGCGTAGCGCTGCACGTTCCCGCCCTGCAGGAGCCGAAGCCCGGCTCCAGCCATCCTGGCCAGCAGCCCGACTTCGTTGACCGCGCCGTCCACTACCCGCCGGTCGAATTCGTTGACGCCCACGCCGAGCTTGCGGGCAAGCCAGCCGGTCGCGTTCACCACACCATCCAGGATGTACTGGTTGGTCCAGTACACGAACGCCGACAGGCCGTACTGGATGGGGCGGACCACGCCCTTCAGGTAGAGGTCGTCGAGGTAGTACTTGTTGACCAGGACCGTGGTCAGAGGTCCGAGCTGGAGCACCGGGTCGCGCTCACGGTACGTCCGGTACAACCGCCAGCCGAACCAGAGACCGAGAAGCCCGGCCGCCACCGAGATCACCGCCAGGCCGAACGAGAACGCCTCGTGTTCCACCGGGATGCCGAAGGGGAGCTGGGTCCACGCCTTGAACCCGGTGCTGGAGGGCACCCCCACCC
>JBKPBM010000071.1:0-7654 GCA_046744325.1 Actinomycetota bacterium
GCCTGGTGGCGTCATGGCGCTGGATGACGAACGAGTTGCCTTCGGGAGACGGCTCCCCAGTGGCCGGCTCCGGCGTGCCCTCGTCGCCGAACGTGCGCATCTCCAGGTACTGGCCCAGCTTGGGGTCCTTCGACCGGGCGATGGCCTCCTCGCTCTTGGTGGAGCTGCGGGTGGAGGTGCGGGTCCGTCCCTCCGGCTTCGTCTCACCGCCCACGCGGTGCGACTCCGTGAGCGGAGCCTCGTCCTCCAGTTGCACGCCCATCGCCTCGAGCGCGTGACGGATGTCCTGGGGCTCCTCGAGCACCCCCTGGAACGGATCGTCCTGGCCCTCGGCGAAGCGGTCCCACACGGTGGCGATGGTGAAGTCCCGTGGCCGGATCTCCCCCTCCGCAACCTCGTCCCACGTGACCGGTGTGGAGATGGTCGCGCCGGGCTCCGGCCGCATCGAGTACACCGCGGCGATGTTCGCCCCGACCCGGTTCATGTTGTGATCGATGAAGACCTTGCCGGTGCGCTTGCGAACCTCCCACTCCATGGTCACGCGATCGGGGTCGGCCTTCCGGATGAACTGTCCCACTCGGCCCACGAAGTCCCGGACCTGCGCGTAGGTGAACCCCGGCGTGATGGGCACGTAGATCTGCATGCCGGTGGCGCCGCTGATCTTCGGGTAGGCCGTGAGCCCCAGGCGTTCGCACGCCACCCTCACCAGACCGGCCACGGCCAGCACATCGGCGAACGTGGCCGGTTCGAATGGGTCGAGATCGAAGAAGAGGTAGTCGGGAGTCTCGATCGTGCCGCAGCGCGAGTGCAGCGGATGGAACTCGATGCAACCGAGGTTCGCCATGAACACGAGCGCTGCCGTGCTCTCGACCATCAGGTAGTTGATCACCTTGTGTTTGGGCGGCCCCCACCGGCCCTCACCGGTCCCCGCGCTCTCCACGGCGCACCGCGGCATCCAGTCGGGGGTGTGCGAGGGCGCCTCCTTCATGTAGAAGAACTGGCCGGTGATGCCGCCCGGCATGCGCTTCATCGTCAGGGGCCGACCGGCGAGGTAGGGGAGGATCCGTGGGGCGATGTTGTAGTAGAAGGCGACGAGGTCGCCCTTCGTGTGGCCCTCCTCGGGCCAGAACACCTTGTCCAGGTTGGACAGCCTCAGCTCCTGGCCGTCCTGCTCCATCCACCAGTGCTCGCCGCTCCGCTCAGCGGGAAGCGGGCGCGGGAATTCGACCGTGAACGCCGGCCCGGTGCGCTTGCGGGGAGGCATGACCAGCAATCGTATCGGCCGGATCGCGGAGCGTATCCTCGCGGGCATGTTCGAGCGGTTCACCGACCGGGCCCGCCGTGTGGTCGTTCTCGCCCAGGAGGATCGTTCAGTGGCTCACGGCTGTCATGTTCTGCCGGGCATGCGGAAACACGATCGCCGCGTGGCCGGCTGAAGGGACCGGATCGCACGTCGAGGGCGAAACCGCGCCTGAGGGCTGAGGATGCCGCTGCGCGGGCGTGTCCGAGCTCGCGGGTAGAATGACAAGTCCGGCGGGAACGGGAGCCACCTGCCGCCACATCCCACATCCCCGAAAGGTGCGTGAGATGCCAAGGACCATGTGGAAGGGGGCCATCAGCTTCGGCCTGGTGTCGATCCCGGTCGGCCTGTATCCGGCCACCGAGGAGAAGACCCTGCGGTTCAACCAGCTCCACGACGAGGACTTCGGCCGCATCAAGTACCAGCGGTACTGCTCGAAGTGCGGGGAAGAGGTCCCCTTCGAGCACATCGTCAAGGGCTACGAGTACGAGAAGGACAAGTACGTGGTCCTGACCGACGAGGACTTCGACGCGGTCCCCATCGAATCGAGCCGGGCCATCGACATCGTCCAGTTCGTGGCCCTCGAGGAGATCGACCCGATCTACTTCCAGAAGTCCTATTACCTAGCGCCCGAGGAGACCGGGCTCAAGGCGTACTCGCTGCTCCGCCGGGCCATGAGCGAGGACGGAAGGGTGGCCATCGCAAAGATCTCGTTGCGGGACAAGGAGCACCTCTGCGCCCTTCGGTTCAAGGACGAGGTGTTCGTCCTGGAGACGATGTTCTGGCCCGACGAGATCCGCGCGGCCGAATTCGACGTCCTGGAGAAGGACATCTCCATCCGGCCCCAGGAGGTCGAGATGGCCCGGAGCCTGATCGAGAACCTCACCGAGGAGTTCAACCCCGAGGAGTTCCGCGACGAGTACCGCGAGGCCCTGCTCGGGATCGTGGAGAAGAAGGTGGCCGGCGAGGAGATCGAGGTGGTGCCGGAGGTCGAGCCCACCAAGGTGGTCGACCTCATGGAGGCCCTGAAGGCGTCGGTGGAAGCCACCAAGACGAAGACCGCCGCCCAGAAGAAGGCCTCCACGCCACGGAAGAAGGCCGCCGCCGGGTAGACGGGCGATGAAGCTCGTCACGGCGGTCATCAAGCCCCATCGTCTCGACGAGGTGAAGGAGGCCCTGCGCGAGATCGGCGTGAAGGGCATGACCACCGTCGAGGCCCAGGGGTTCGGGCGCCAGCGCGGCCACACCGAGCTCTACCGCGGCGCCGAGTATCAGGTGGACTTCATCCCCAAGATCGAGATTCAGGTGGTGGCCGACGACGACGAGGTCGACGCCATCGTGGACGCCATCCTGGCCTCCGCCCGAACCGGCAAGATCGGCGACGGCAAGGTCTGGGTCACCTCCGTCGAACAGATGCACCGGATCCGCACGGGGGAGATGGGTCCCGACGCCATCTGACCCGGCCTCTGCGGCCCAGGCCCTCAAGGCCGAGTTGCTGCTGCAGGACGCCGGGCCCCTGGTCGACGTCTCGGGCGCGCGGCTGGCAGCCGAACGAACGGCGGCCGTCGATGCGTGCGTGCGGGCGCTGGCGGCGCCCGTACCCGAGCGCTGCGCCGTGGTGGCCGTGGGCGGGTACGGGCGCCGCCAGCTCGCCCCCGGCTCCGACGTCGACCTCCTGTTCGTCCACGACCCGTCGGCGGAGGCGCCGGCCGTCGAGCGCCTGGCGAACGCGGTGCTGTACCCGATGTGGGATGCAGGGTTCCGGATCAGCCACGCCACCCTGACGCCTGAGGAATGCGGGGATCGGGCCGCCGCCGACCTCGCCTCCCTGACTGCTGGGCTCGACGCGCGGCTGGTCTCCGGGTCGCCGGCCCTCGCCCGTGCCGTCCGAGGCGCGTCGAGCTCGGTCGCCGACCGCGACCCCGGGCGCGTCGTGAACCTGCTGACCACCTCGCGGCGCGAGCGGGCGGAACGGTTCGGGAACCTGGGAACGGCGCTGGAGCCGGACCTCCGGGACTCCATCGGGGCCCTTCGAGATGTCCACGTCCTCCGGTGGTGCCGGGCGCTTGAGGTCGCCCCGCCCGGCTCCTCGGGGAGGCCTCCGCCCGACCCCCCGGTTGCTGGGTTCGACCCCGAAGCGGCGACCGGTGAGGCACTGGACTTCCTGATCCTGGTGCGCCACGCGCTGCACCGCGCCACCGGGGGAAGCTCGAACCGGCTGGGCGCCGACGTGCACCACACGGTGGCCGAGCTGCTCGGCATCGATGGGCACGCCGCGTGGGAGCCCCGCGACCGGCTGGTGCGGGAGGTTGCCCTCCGGGGGCGGTGGGTCCAGCTGGTCTTCGCGGTGGCGACCGGGGTATGGCCCTCGCTGGTGGCCGCCGCCCACAACGTGGTTGACGGCGCCGCCCGGTTCGACCCGGAGCGACCCGATCCGGCCGGGCTGGCCGAGTGGGCGGGATCGCTCCGTCCGGCCACCTGGGGGCTGGGGCGACGGGCCTGGGTCGCGCGGATGCTGACCGAGCCGCCGGAGATGCTCGATGCCCTTGACGCATCGGGCCTGATGGGGGCGCTGTTCCGGGAGTGGGACGACGTCCGGGCCCGGCCCCAGCGCGATCCGTACCATCGCTCGCACGTCGACTCGCACCTCCTGGCGGCGCTGGGGCAGGCCCGCCGTCTGATCATCAACCCGCCCGACGACATCACCGCGCGCGCCGTCACGCGGGTCCGCGACCCTCAGGCGGTGCTGCTCGGAGCCCTGCTCCACGACATCGGGAAGGTCGGTGCCCGCGCGCACGTCGAGCGCGGCGTGCGGATCGCCGAACGGGTCACCGATCGCATGGGCCTGCCGGCCGATCGCCGCGAGGCCGTCGTCTTCCTGGTCCGCGAGCACCTGCTGCTCTCCGACAGCGCCACCCGAAGGAACCTCGACGACGAGGACCTGGTTCTTCGCATCGCCGGGGCGATCGGCGACCGGGATCGGCTGGGGATGCTCACGGTGCTGACCCTTGCCGATGCCTTCGCCACCGGCCCCGCCGCATCGTCCCCGTGGCGCCTGGCCCTCATCTTCGAACTGGTGGCGAAGGTGGGACGGGCCTTCGACCACCACCAGATGGACTCCGATCGCGGGATGCGCCTGGCCCTGGCAGAGCGAACCCTCCGTGCCGCCCTACGGTCCGAGGACGCCGGCGAGGTGGATTCATTCCTCGCGTCGGTCCCCTCCGCGTACCTCCTGTGGGTGCCGCCGGACCGGGCCGTCGCCCACCTCCGGCTGGTTCGTCCACCGCTCGGGCCCGACGACGTCCGGGTCCACGTCGAGGGATCGCAGGACGGGTTCGACGACCTGACCGTGGCCGCGCGAGACCGGCGGGGCCTGCTGGCGAAGGTGGCCGGGTCGCTCGCCCTGTCCGGGCTCACGATCCTGACGGCCAGGGCGTTCACCACACGAGACGGCCTCGCCCTCGACGCCTTCCACGTCCGCGGGGCCTTCGAGACCCCGGTCGACCCCCATCGGTGGCGGCGGTTCGAGGACACGCTGCGGGGAGCGCTCGGCGGCGACCTCGATCTCGGCGAGGGAGTGGCTGCGCTTCGCGGCCACTACCGGCCGTCCCGATCCTCGGTCCCGGTGTCGGCTCACGGCATCGAGGAGCGCTCCGACTTCTTCACCGTCGTGGAGGTGCAGGCCGCGGATCGCCTGGGCCTCCTGTTCGACCTCGCCAACGTGTTGGCGGGTCACGGCCTCGACGTGCACTTCGCCCGGGTGGCCACGTACGGGCCCCGCGTGATCGACGTGTTCTATCTGACGGACCGGGAAGGCCAGCGCCTGGAGGATCCATCCGCCCTGGGGCTGGTCTGCCGGGAGCTGGAGGCGGCAGCTGCGGAGGGCCGCCCCGGGTCCGGCTCGCGTGTCGACTCGCGCGGCTTCAGACGGAGCCAGAGGCGACCAGGCGCGCCATCCGTTCGGCCAGGATCGGTCCCGCCCCCTTCTCCTCGTGCTTGAAGAAACAGAACACGTCCGACCCCGAGTCCATCGCGCGTTCGATCCGGCCAGCCCAGGCGCGGAGCTCGTCGTCGGCGTAGGCCGTCTTGCGGAGCCGGAGGTAGGCGAACGGCCGGGAGGGGATCTCGATCGCCGTCACCGTCGACTCGTCGGTCTCGGCCAGGCACCAGGCGGCGCCCTGGGCGGCCAGGATGTCCCGGGCCTCGAACCAGGACGGATGCCGGAATTCGAAAGCGCATCGGAACGTGGGGGGCAGGAAGGCCAGGAAGGACTCGATCCGCGCGCGGTCGTAGGCCAGCGTCGGCGGGCACTGGAACAGGATGGGTCCCAATCGTGGACCGAGCAGGCGGATCCGGTCGAGGAACGTCGACACCGCCTCGTCCGCGTCGGCCAGCCGCAGCCAGTGGGTGATGCGCTGGTGCGCCTTCAGCGCGAACACGAACCCCTCGGGCGTTGCCTCGCGCCAGGTGGTCAGGGTCTTCTCGGCCGGCTGTTGGCGGAAGGTGTAATTGATCTCCACCGCCGGGAACCGGCCCGAATAGAAGGGCAACATCTCGCGCGATCTCAGTCCGGGAGGGTAGAAGGGCCCCTTCCACTCGTCGTAGGCGAAGCCGGACGTGCCGAGGTACAGACGCGCACACATCCGCTGGATTCTCGCATCCGGGACGCTCGGCGATAATCGCCTGCAGGATGGACGATTTCTCCTTTGCCATGGCGCAGGGGCGACGGCTGTCGGGGACATGGACCCCAGCCGATCGTCCCCATGCGGTGGCCGTCGTGGCCCACGGCGCGGGCAACGACATGAACACCCCGTTCCTGACGGGCGCGGCCGAGGGACTGGCCACCGGGGGGGTGAGCGCGATGCGGTTCAACTTCCCGTTCACCGAGGAGGGCCGCCGGGCGCCCGACCGGCCTCCCGTGCTCATGGAGTCGTGGCGGGCCGCGCTGGAGGAGGCGGGCCGTCGCGCCCCCGGGCTCCCTCTGGTCGCCTCTGGCAAGTCCCTCGGGGGGCGCATGGCTTCGATGCTGGCCGCCGAGGAAGGTGGGGCGTTCCCGGGCCGTGCCCTGGTCTTCTTCGGCTATCCGCTCCACGCTCCGGGCCGGCAGGAGCGCCTCCGAGACGCCCACCTGCCCGATGTCGGGGTCCCGATGCTGTTCATCCAGGGGACGGCGGATCCATTGGCGCGATTCGACCTCATCGAGGACGTCGTGCGGCGGCTGGCCCAGGCTCGGCTGCACCGGGTGGAGGGCGGCGATCACTCGTTCCGCGTCCGGGCAGCCCGGCGACCGGACCCCGAGATCGGACGAGACCTCGGCGTCGTGGCCGCGGGCTTCGTGCGCGAGGTGGTGGGCTGATGCCGCGCAGGCATCGATCCGCCCGGGAACGGGCCGGCCCGCCGGAGGCGCCCGAGCGACCATCCACGGTGGCGCCCGAGTGGGCGGTGGGGACCGAGGGCGTGGTGGTGCGGGCCGTTTCGGGCGAGAAGGCGAAGACGTACCGGTGTCCCGGCTGCCAGCAGCAGATCCGGCCGGGCGTGCCCCACCTGGTGGTGGTCACCGACGAGGACCTGACGGGCCGCCGCCACTGGCACACCCCGTGCTGGCGGCGCGAGCTTCGCCGGCGAGGGCACACGGTCTGAACCGTGAGGTCATCCGAGCAGGCGAAGCTGCTCCGTCACCGCCCGCGGTTCCCCGTCCCGAGCACGGATCCGTCGGGCGTCGCCCGGCCCCTTCCTCCCGATGCCGAAGCGCTCGGCCAGCTCCCGGACCCGGCCTCCGATCGCCTCCTGATAGGGCTTGGGGGCGTACGCGCTCCGTCCGTAGAGGCGCTCGTATCTGGGCATCAGGCTCGGGTGGTTCTCCCTCAACCACTGGAGGAACCACTCGCGGGCTCCCGTGCGCAGGTGCAGCACGATGGGAGTGACGTGGGACGCCCCCGAGTCCGCGATGGCCCTCACCGTCGCCGCCAGCTGGGACGGCGAGTCGGTGAGGAAGGGGATGATCGGGGCCATCAGCACGCCGCAGGCGATCCCGGCCTCGTTCAGGGCCCGGCAGACCTCCAGGCGCTTGTGCGGTGCCGGGGTGCCGGGTTCGAGCGACCGCCACATCTCCCGGTCGACGAATCCGACGGACACGTTGGTTCCCACCTCGGTCACCTCCGCGCAGGCCTGCAGGAGATCGAGGTCGCGAAGGATCAGCGAGCCTTTGGTCAGGACGGAGAAGGGGTTTGCGAAGTCGCGGAGGCCCTCGAGGATCCCCCGCATCAGCCGGTACCGACCCTCGGCACGCTGGTAGGGGTCGACGTTGGTCCCCATGGCGATGTGCTCGCCCTGCCAGGCTGTGGCCGCGAGCTC
>JBKPBM010000089.1:0-3767 GCA_046744325.1 Actinomycetota bacterium
AAACACCCCTCCGCTGGTGCCCACGTCCAGGTAATGGATCCCCTTGTCGCCCAGGGCTTTGGCCCGGTCCATGTCGTCGCGGTAGTACGTGTTGCCGCCATCGATGACGATGTCGCCTGCCTCCATCCGAGACGCCAGCTCCTCGACGCTCTGCCCCGCATGGGCGGCCGGCACCATGATCCAGGCGGCCCGCGGCGTGTGGAGCTTGCCGACGAAGTCGTCCAGCGAATCGGCCCCGACGGCACCTTCGCCCGCGAGCTGCTGTACGGCCGCCGCGTTCACGTCGTACACCACCACCTCGTGGCCGCGGCGCATCAGCCGGCGCGAGAGGTTCGCTCCCATCCTCCCCAGTCCCACCATTCCAAGCTGCATCTCAGGTCCTCCTCCGCCGACAGGCGGTCGGGCTCACAGGATCGACTTGTAGACCTCGAGCGTCCGGCGCGCCGTCTCGTCCCAGCTGAACCGGGCGGCGCGGTCGACGCCGGCATGCCGAAGTCGAGAGGCGAGGTCCGGATCGGTGACCACCCGCTCAAGTGCATCGGCCAGGCCGCCCACCGACCGGGGGTCGACCGGGATCGCCGCCTCGCCGGCCACCTCGGGCAGCGACGACGACGTCGAAACGATGCACGGCACCCCCCGGGCCATCGCCTCGAGGACCGGCAACCCGAAGCCCTCGTACAGCGACGGGTAGACAAACGCCTCCGCTCCTCGGTACAGCGCGTCCAGGTCGTCCGCACGGACCGCGCCGGTCAAGGTGATGTCTCCGGGCGCGTCGACGGCGGAGATCTCCCGGAGGAGGGCTTGTGGCCGCCACCCCATCGGGCCCGCCAGCACCAGGCCGTGAGGGAGCCCCCGAAGCGCCATCCGCCGGTACGCGCGCACCAGGCGCGTGAGGTTCTTGCGAGGCTCGAGCGTTCCCACGCACAGCAGGTACGGTTGCCGGACCTTCAGGCGCGCCAGGACCTCGTCGACCGGCGACCCTCCGGCGGGCAGGGACGCGGCCAGGGGCGTGACGTGCACCTTCGAGGCCTCGATCCGCGTGCGTCGCACCAGCTCCTCGGCCGTGTGCCGGGACACCGCGATCACGGCGTCTGCGCTCCTGACGGCGCGGGTCAGGGCCACCCGGTACAGCCACCGCCACTGAGCCGGGAACAGGGCCGGATGGACAAGGAAGGCGACGTCGTGCACCGTGACCACCAGGCGCTGGCCGCCTCCCTTGGGCGGGATGGCCACATGGATGGGGGAGTGGACCAGGGCTGCGCCGCGAAGCTCGTCTGGCAGCCTTGGCCGGCGGGCAACGGCCCACCCCGGATACAGCCGCCCGATGGACCGGTCCAGCTCCACGTCGAGGTATCCGCGCATCCATGATTCCGGCGGGGGCCGGTCGAACCGGGCGTGGAACAGCGTGATCTGCAGCGATGGATCGGCCGAGCTGAGCGCGGGGATCAGCTCGCGCACGTACGTACCCATCCCGCCGGGCGCCGAGGCGTAGAGCTGGTCGACCAGGAACGCGGCCGTCGTCACGGCGACGCCTCCATGCACTCGCATCCCACCGGCCCGACGGTGGCGACGAGCCCTTCCCCGGCGAACCGGCCGGCCACGTCGGCCCCCTCTGGAGCATCCTGGTCTCGGCGGCGGATCCCCATGCGGACTCGGGTCACCGCGCCTGGTGGATCTGCTCGACGACCCTCCGGGCTTCCTCGAGTTGGTCGCGGCGAATCATCACGTCGAACGACGACCGGGTGATCCCGTAAGGCGAGAACGGTGTGTAGTCGTCCGGGTAGACGATCGCAGGGATGCCTTCCGATCGGAGCCGGCCGGCCATCAGCCAGGCCTCCTCCCACGGCAGAGAGCACAGGGTGACGACGTCCGCGGGCCCGCCATCCTTGCGCCGGCGTGGGCTGCCATCCGCGTTCCACAGGCGCTCGTTCGCCTCCTTCCAGGCATCCACGCCCTCGGGGATGGCCTCCGCTCCGGGGGCCGGACCCGGCACGAGCGGGACGCCGCAGTCGGCGCAGGTGTCGAAGCCGGGTCGGTACTCGGCGCCGCACCGAGGGCAGTGCCCGCCGACGGCGTTCAGGTCCTCGGCTTCCTGGGAGTGGTGGAGCCGGTGGGGCGCCACGCTACTTGGCGTCGCCCCGGCCCAGGACCGGCTCGGGGGCCACGGGGGAGAAGGGGTGGAAGCGCGCGTCCCACGGATGGGTCGCCGCGTGGCGGATCTGCAGCGCCCCGAGGCCCAGCACCGTGGCCCGCCCGGCCAGCATCCACGGGTTCGGCCGCGTGCTCTCCACCGAGACGGATGCCTCGATCGCCGCGCGGACGGCGCGCTCTTCCTCGGGTGGGAGATCGGGCGGGATCTCGATGCGCATCACGACCGGCCCCCTCCTACAGCGGGATGTTCCCGTGCTTTCGGGGCGGGACCTGCTCGCGCTTGGTCCGGAGCATGCGAAAGGCCTGGACCAGCCGGGGCCTGGTCTCGGCCGGCTCGATCACGTCGTCGACGAACCCGCGTTCGGCGGCGATGTACGGGTTGGCGAACTGCTCGTCGTACTTCGCGATCAGCTCGGCCCGCTTGGCCGCCGGGTCCTCCGCGGCCTGGATCTCCCGGCGGAAGATGACGTTGACGGCGCCCTCCGACCCCATCACCGCGATCTCGGCTGTCGGCCAGGCGAAGGACATGTCGGCCCGCAGGTGCTTCGAGTTCATGACCACGTAGGCTCCGCCGTAGGCCTTGCGGGTGATCACGGTGACCCGCGGGACGGTGGCCTCGGTCCACGCATACAGGAGCTTGGCCCCGCGCCGGATGATCCCGCCGTACTCCTGGGCGGTGCCGGGCAGGAATCCCGGGACGTCCTCGAAGCAGATCAGCGGGATGTTGAACGCGTCGCAGAACCGGATGAACCGCGCGGCCTTCTCGCTGGAGTCGTAGTCGAGCGTCCCGGCCAGGACCTTCGGCTGGTTGGCCACGATGCCCACCGCGCGGCCGTCCAGTCGGGCGAACCCGATCAAGATGTTCGCGGCCCACAGCGGGAACACCTCGAAGAACTCGCCCTCGTCCACCACCCGCGCGATCACGTCCTTCATGTCGTAGGGCGCGCGAGGGGAGTCGGGGATCAGCGTGTTGAGCGATTCGTCGCGCCGCATGGGATCGTCGCGAGGGGCGTAGCCCGGCGGGTCCTCGAGGTTGTTCGCCGGGAGGAACGACAGGAGGTACCGGACCTGGGCCAGGCAGTCGGCCTCGTCGTCGGCGATGAACCCGGCGATGCCCGAGCGGCTCGCGTGCGTGGTCGCTCCGCCCAGCTCCTCGAAGGTCACGTCCTCGCCGGTCACCGCCTTGATCACGTCTGGGCCGGTGATGAACATGTGCGAGGTCCCCTTCACCATGAACACGAAGTCCGTGATGGCGGGGGAGTACACGGCCCCGCCCGCGCACGGCCCCATGATCACGCTGATCTGGGGAACCACGCCCGAGGCGCGGACGTTGCGGTCGAAGATCCACCCGTAGCCGGCCAGGGACGCGGCGCCCTCCTGGATCCGCGCGCCCCCGGAGTCGTTGATGCCGATGACCGGAGCGCCCACGGCCACCGCCAGGTCCATGATCTTGCAGACCTTCTCGGCCATGACCTCGCCGAGCGATCCACCGAAGATCGTGAAGTCCTGGCTGAACACGAAGACCTTGCGGCCGTCGATAGTGCCCCAGCCTGTGATCACGCCGTCGCCGTAGGGCCGGGACTTGTCCAGGCCGAACGTTCCCAGCCTGTGGCGAG
>JBKPBM010000315.1:0-12904 GCA_046744325.1 Actinomycetota bacterium
GGGCCTCATTCAGCGCCCGCCGGCAGGCATCGCGGGCCAACGGGCCCGGGTATCCACGGCGCAGCAGCAAGCCAAGGAGCCGCCGGTACGCCGCCTCCGGCGGGAGGGCACCCAGGCGGGACGCGCGACGCCGGGCCAGCTCGTAGGCCCGCTCGTCCTGGTCTCCCGCCGCCGCGACGGCCTGCTCGACCACGGTGGGGTCCACTCCCTTCTGGCGGAGCGCGGCCCGGATGGCCCGGTTCCCCGCCAGGCGGTTGCCGGCCTGGTGGCCAACGGCCTCCCGGGCGAACCGCTCGTCGTCGATCAGCCCGACGCGCTCCAGGTCGTCCAGCGCCTGGTCGATCTCCGGCGCCTCGTAGCCCGCCTGGCGCAGGCGCGTTCGGATCTCCTCCCGGCTTCGCCACCGGATGCCCAGGAGCCTGAGCGCCCGGTCCTTGGCGGCCCCTCGCGCCCGCCGCCTGGCCTCGTCTGCGCCCATCCGCGTTGTGCGGCCCACCGGGGGCCGACCGACCCCTTCCCCTTAGCCGGCCGACGCCCCGGCGGGCTCGCCCTCGACCTCGTCCAGTCGCACGACGTTGTCATCGCCGAACGAGGTGATGCCCATGGCCTCGCGGATGCGCCGCTCGATCTCCAGCGCGACGTCCGAATGCTCGGCCAGGAACGTCCGGGCGTTCTCCCGGCCCTGGCCGAGCTGCTCCCCCTCGTAGGTGAACCAGGCTCCGCTCTTCTTGACGATGTCGGTGGCCACCCCCATGTCGAGCAGGCTGCCCTCCTTGGAGATGCCCTTGCCGTAGACGATGTCGAACTCGGCCTGGCGGAACGGGGGAGCGAGCTTGTTCTTGACCACCTTGGTCCGCACCCGCGATCCCACGACCTCGGTGCCGTCCTTGAGGTTGTCGATCTTGCGGACGTCCAGGCGCACGGATGAGTAGAACTTCAGGGCCCGCCCTCCCGGCGTGGTCTCGGGGTTGCCGAACATCACGCCGATCTTCTCGCGGAGCTGGTTGATGAACAGCGCCGTGGTGTCGAACCGTGACAGCGAGCCGGCCAGCTTTCGCATGGCCTGCGACATCAACCGGGCCTGCAACCCGACGTGCGTGTCGCCCATCTCGCCTTCGATCTCGGCCCGGGGGACCAGGGCGGCCACCGAATCCACCACCACGATGTCCACGGCCCCGGAGCGAACCATCATGTCGGCGATCTCCAGGGCCTGCTCGCCGTTGTCGGGCTGGGACACCAGGAGCTCGTCGATGTTCACACCCAGGTTCCGGGCATACGTGGGATCCAGAGCATGCTCGGCGTCGATGAACACCGCGATCCCGCCTGTCCGCTGCGCCTCCGCGATGATGTGCAAGGCAACCGTGGTCTTGCCCGAGCCCTCCGGGCCGAAGACCTCGACGACCCGCCCACGCGGGATCCCCCCGATGCCCAGCGCGATGTCCAGGGCGAGCGAGCCCGTGGGGATCACGGAGATCCCCTGGCCCGCCGGATGGTCGCCCAGCCGCATGACCGCGCCCTTGCCGAACTGCCGCTCGATCTGGGAGAGCGTGACCCCCAGCATCTTGTCTCGATCCATCCCTGGGACCTCCTCGACCCACCGCGCCCCTCCCCTCCGCGTCGTGGAGGGCGGTCCGGCGCTCCTGTTCGTACCGGTCGGGACTCTAGCCGTTGGGTCTGACATAACTTACACCCCTGTCATTCGCTGGTCGAACCGAGCCACCATACCCGAACGTGTGTTCGAGTTCAAGCACCGTGCCTTCAGGCACCCTCGAACGGGGCGGTCATCAGGGGCTCGTAGCGCGCTCCCGCCGGAGACAGGTGGCTCCGGTAGAGCACCAGCCGGTCGACGGGGAACCGCGAGGACGCCATCGGGGAGCCGGCGAGCTCGGGCGCGAACTCGGCGAGGTTCCGGGGCGGCTGGAGCCTGGCCAGGGTGAGGTGCGGAGTGTAACCGCGCTTCTCGGGCACGAAATGATCCTCGAGCAGCCCGTCCAGGCTCCGCACGATCGGACCGAACCGATCCCCGTCGTCCTCCAGGCCAACCCACAGCACTCGAGCGCGGGTCGCACTTGGGAACGCGCCGATCGCGGTCAGCGCAGATTCGAACACGGGCGTGGCCCGCGCCGTGCTCCGGACCGCCTCCTCCACGGTCTCGACGAGCCGCGGCCACGTCGAGCCCAAGAACTTCAAGGTGATGTGCCACCCGCTCCGATTGGTCCACCTGGCGCCGGGGATCCGATCCCGGAACGGCTCCACGCCCCCGGCGACCGTCTCCTTGATCGCGTCCGGGATATCCACGGCGACGAACAGCCGCAGCGGCTTGGCCTCCGGGCGGGCGGCGCGGTCCCTGGCCACGAAACCCTCAGGGGTGGGCGCCGCCCGCCCGGCCGGCGGCGCGCTCGGTGGAAGGGCCGGGATCGTCCAGTGGCGTCAGGCCCAGGAGGTGGCGGCGCAGCAGGTCCAGCCCCGCCTGTTCGGCCCACCGCCGGACCATCTCCCGGTCACCCGGGGCGCGAAACTCCCGAACCGAGTCGCCTCCCTCGAACGCCAGCCCAACGCACACGGTCCCCACCGGCTTCCCGTCGTGCTCGTCCGGTCCCGCCACGCCGGTGAGGGCGACCGCGAGGTCCGCGGCGAAGATTCGACGCGCGCCGACGGCCATCTCCCGGGCGCACTCCACGCTGACCACGCCCGGGCCTTCGATCGTCTCGGTGGACACCCCCAGCAGGTCGTGCTTCGACTCGGCCGTGTAGCAGACCGCCGAGCCCTTGAAGAAGGCGGACGAGCCCGGCGCCTGCGACAGGCGCATCCCGAGGCCTCCCCCCGTCAGCGACTCGGCGCACGCCACGGAGCCGGCGGTGGCCCTCAGCAGACGGGCCACCACCTGTTCGATCTCCTCGTCCGCGGTGCTGAAGGCGTGCTCCCCGAGCCGGTCCGAGACCTCCCGGACGACCGGCCCGATCAGCGCCTCGGCCTCCGCTCGGTCGGCGGCCTTCGCCGTGACCCGGACCTTGACCTCGCCGTGCCCCGCCAGGTAGGCGATCGAGGGGTTGGCCCGGCCGACGAACAGATCGTCCAGCACCTCGGCCACCCTCGACTCCGCCATCCCCATCACCCGGACGATCCGCGAGACCAGGGCCGCGGGCCCGGCCCGCTCGCGCAGCTCGGGCAGGATTGTCCCCAGCATCATCTCCCGCATCTCGGAGGGGACGCCGGGCACCGCATAGACCAGGGTCCCGTCCCCGGCGGTCACCGCCAGGCCCGGGGCGGTGCCGCGTTCGGGCATGATCGCCCGTCCGCCCTCGGGGATGTCGGCCTGGCGGAGGTTCGACTCCGGCATGTCCCGGCGGAACCGGGCGAACCGGTCACGCAGGACCGCCTCGATCTCGGGGCGGCGTTCGAGGCGCACCCCCAGCGCGCGGGCCAGGCCCTCCCGGGTGATGTCGTCCTGGGTGGGCCCCAGGCCGCCGGTGGCGATCACCACGTCCGACCGCGAGAGCGCGACGTGGAACGCCTCGGCGATGCGGTCCTCGTTGTCCCCCACCGCCTGGTGGTGCACGACGTCGACCCCGATGTCGGCCAGGCGCTCGGACATCCACCGCGCGTTCTCGTTGCAGATCTGGCCCAGCAGGAGCTCGGTCCCCACCCCCAGGATCTCGGCCCTCACCCGCGCTCCCAACGCCCGGGGACGTCCCGAGCTCGTTGCCCGCGCAGCCACACCGCTCCCTGGACCACGTAGTGTGCGCCGGTGTACACCGTGAACGCGACGGCTGTGATCAGCACGGCGCCGATCCACCAGTGGGCGCCCAGGGGCAGGATGTACAGCGTGATCGCCGCGATCTGCAGGAACGTCTTCACCTTGGCCACGCGGGAGGCGGGCATCGAGCGGCCTCGCAGTCCCAGGATCGAGCGAAGGACCACGATGGCCGCCTCCCGCCCCACGATGATCGCCGCCGCCCACGCGGGGAAGTCCCCCAGTGAAACCAGCGTGAGGACCGGGGCGATCACCAGGATCTTGTCGGCCAAGGGGTCGAGCCACTGCCCGGTCCGGGTTGTCACCCCGTAGCGTCGGGCGAGGTACCCGTCCAGGCCATCGCTGGCCGCACCCATCGTGAACAGCGCGGCCGCCAGGTCCAAGGCCGACCTTCCCCCGGCCAGGATCAGCACGACGATGAAAGGCGCCAGCGCCACCCGCACCGCCGAGATGACGTTCGGCCACCCGAACCCGAACGGGCTCAGGGACCGCTCTGACGTGGCGTCGGGCTGGCCTGCGAAACGGGCTTGGGGCTCGCGCCCGGGGTCGGCGATGTGGACCTCCGATAGCTCTGCGGCGTGAACGTCATGGTGAATGGGGAATGGGGGTCACCCGGGGTCCCCAGCGAATGGCCGTTCACGGTCACCCGGGCCGATCCGCCGTGCTGCAGGGTCAGCTCGATCCGGCTGTTTCCCTTGAACGACCGGCCCTCGCCCTTGCGCAGCAGGACACGCACCGGCTTGCGGCCGTCGATGCGAATGGTCAGGGACAGCTGCGCCCTTGCCTGGACCGAGACGGTGACCGTGGGGGGGAGGACCGGGATGGACGTCGCCGGCGTGGGCCCCACGGCCTGCGGCGTCGCCCTCGATCGCGACAGCACCCCCACCGCCGCCAACACGCCGAGGACGAACACCGCAACCGTGATCAGGAACACCCAGCTCGGGTGATGGCGGTACGGATGGTGCAGGTGCGGGTGCGGCGCCCGAGCCACCCGCACCGGGCCGGGCACCTGCTCGGGAACCGCGAGGCGCGGGGGCCCGAAGTGGCGGTTGTAGACCGTGAGGACCTTGCTTGGATCGAGCCCGAGGTAGCTGGAGTAGGACCGGAGGAAGCCCCGGACGTACACGTCGCCCAGCATCGCGTCGAAGGATTCCTGCTCCAGGGCGTGCAGGTACTCGGCCCGTATGTGGGTCTCCCGGCTGGCCTCGTCGATGGACTTGCCCCTGAGGAGCCGGGCCTTCTGCAATGCCGGCCCGATCCCGGTGCCGGTGGTGGCCACGACCAGCATGCCCTCCTAGCTGCGCGAACGTCGCCCGATTCTATAGCCGGTCAGCCAGGCCGCCGGCGACGTCACTCGGGGAGGGATCGGACGGCGGAATTTGTCACTCGGATTTGCCTAGAAGGGGCTCTTGGATTGGACACGCGGCGAAGGCCTAGGATACAGTCCGATCGTCACGAAGCTGGATCGAGCCGCAAGGCCCGGGAGAGCGGAGTGATCGAAGGGAGCGGGCCCTCGGGTTCGCTCCCTTTGCTATGCGCCCGCCGCGCTGCGGTTCTACCCGCGGACTTCTCGCCAACCCCTCCACGAAGGCTCAAATCCTGGACGCGTTTCGCCGATAGCTCGTCCGTGGAGTCTTCGCGCGCCCAGAGACGCCCGTGCTTCTGATCGCCGTCGTCCTGCTGGCCGTGTTGAGCGTCCCACTGACCGGAGGGCGCATCGAGCTGCTGGCGGAGCTCCGGTTCCGCCGGATCTGGCTGGTGGCGGGCGCGGTCGCACTCCAGGTGGCGCTGTTCACCGCCTTCCGCGGGCCCGACAACGAGTTCCGGGCCGTCGCCTACCTCGTCTCGTACGTGCTCGGCATGGCCTTCGTCATCTCCAATCGGCGCGTGTCCGGGCTCTGGCTGATCTGGGCCGGCGCCGGCCTCAACCTGCTGGCCCTGGCGGCCAACGGCGGGGTCATGCCGGCCCATCCATCCACGTTGGCCGCGGCCGGGTTCCTCCCGCGCCTCACCGAGGTGTTCTCGAACTCCCAGCCGCTGCCCTCACCGCACCTGGCCTTCCTCGGCGACATCTTCGCCGTCCCCGCGTCGTGGCCGTTGCACAACGTCTTCAGCATCGGGGACGTCTGCGTGGCCCTGGGCGTGGTGGTGACGATCCACGTTGCCGCCGACTCCCGCCTGTTCCCCTCCGGGCGGGGGCAATTCGCGCCCCTGCTTCGCCGGCCCGACTTCATGCGGGTGTGGGGGTCACAGGCGGTGTCGAATCTCGGCGACTGGATGTATGCGCTGGCCGTCGGCGCCTCGGTGGCGCAGCGCACCCACAGCGTGCACGTCCTGGCGTTCCTGCTGATCGCCCAGTCCGCGCCGGCCGCCCTGTTCAGTCTGCTCCTCGGACCGCTGGCCGACCGCTACTCCCGGCGCGCCCTCATGGTGGGCGCCGACGTCGCCCGGGGCGTCGCGGTGCTGTCCCTGCTGATCGGGGGCCCTCCCTCGATGGGCCACCTCTACCTGGTGGCGGGATGCCTCGGACTGTTCGGGGCGGTGTTCCAGCCGAGCCTGCAGGCCTCTGTCCCCAACCTGGTGCCGGAGCGAGAGGTCGTGGCCGCCAACGCGATGGTCGAGGCGACCTTCCACCTGTCGATCATGGCCGGCCCGGCGCTGGGCGGGTTCCTGATGGCCAAGTTCGGCGCGGGCCCGGTGTTCGCCATCAACGCGGCCTCGTTCGCCATCTCCGCCGTGCTGCTGATCGGGATCCGCCTGCCCAGGCCCGACGGTGTCGGGTCCCTCCGGGAGCACGGGCGGCAGCTGGTGGAGGGCCTGCGCTACGCGGCGGCCACCCCCTTGGTACGAGGCATCCTGATGGTGACCGGCCTGGTCATGCTCGGTGCCGCGACGAAGGCCCCGCTGGAGTCCCTGTTCGTCCTGGGAACGCTCTCACAGGGGGTGCAGGCGCTGGGCCTGGTCGGTGGCACGTGGGGCGTGGGCATGCTGCTGGGCTCGCTCGCCGCGCCGGCCATGGCCCGGCGATGGCCCAGGGAGCGGCTGCTGGCGGCGAGCATCGCCCTGGTGGGCACGGCGATCGTGGCGGCATCTCAGGCCCACGCTCTGTCCAGCGTGCTCCTGGCGTGGGTGCTGGCCGGAGCGGGCAACGCCGTCGGCAACGTCTCGTACGCCTCGCTGTTGCAGGAACGCACCCCCGACGCCATGCGGGGCAGGGTCTTCGCCGCATCCGAAGCGGTGCTCGAGGGGACCTACCTGGCCGGCGCGCTCCTGGCGAGCTGGATCGGGGGGCAGCTCGGGATCCGGTGGGCGTACGCGGTCGCCGGAGGCCTCATGCTGCTGGCCGCCGTTCTGGCCAGGACGATCCTTCGTCTCCCCGCCCGGCCCTCGTCCGACCCCCTCCCCCGTCCCGTCCGGGGAGCCTCGGCGCCGGAGCTCGCGGCCTCCTAGCGCCGCTCCGGGGCGCTCAGCGCGCCCGGGCCCGGGATTCCTGCCACTCCTCCCACGTCATCAGCACGTCGCGTGCCTTGGAGCCGATGCTCGGGCCGACGATCCCGCGCTCCTCCAGCAGGTCCATGAGCCGGCCGGCCCGGGCGAACCCGACCTTCAGCTTGCGCTGGAGCATCGAGGTGGACCCCAGCTGCGAGCGGATCACCAGCTCCGCGGCCTGTTCCAGCAGGTCGTCGTCGTCGTCACCCGCCAACTCCTCCTCGGTCGGCGGACGGCCCAGCCCGTCGACCTTCACGTCGAACTGCGCCGGGCGCTGGGTCCGGCACCACTGGACCACCGATTCGATCTCCTTCTCGGTGACCCACGCGCCCTGGATGCGCACGGCCTTGGACACGTTCGCCGGCTGGAACAGCATGTCGCCGTGCCCCACCAGCTTCTCCGCGCCGCCGACGTCCAGGATCACCCGAGAGTCGGCCTGCGACGCGGTCATGAACGCGATGCGCGAGGGGATGTTCGCCTTGATCAGCCCGGTGACCACGTCCACCGACGGGCGCTGGGTGGCCACCACCAGGTGGATGCCCACGGCCCGGGCCATCTGGGCGATCCGGCAGATGGCGTCCTCCACGTCTCGGGGGGCCACCATCATGAGGTCGGCCAGCTCGTCGATCACCACCAGGATGTAGGGGATCGCCCCGAAGTGCTCTTCCTGTCCCGGAGGGATCCGCAGGGTCCCCTCGCGCGCGCCGGTGTTGTAGGTGTCGATGTCGCGCATGCCCACCGTGGCCAGGGCCTCGTAGCGCAGCTCCATCTCCCGGACCACCCAGGCCAGGGCCTCGGCGGCCTTCTTCGGGTGGACGATCACCGGGGCCAGGAGGTGCGGCAGGTCCCCGAAGTGCGAGAGCTCAACGCGCTTGGGATCGACCAGGACCAGCCTCACGTCGTCGGGGCTCGTTCGCATCAGGATCGAGGTGACGAAGGCGTTGATCAGCGAGGACTTCCCCGCGCCGGTCGCGCCGGCGATCAGCACGTGCGGCATCTCCGCCAGGTTCACCAGGACCGAGCGCCCGTGGACGTCCTTGCCCAGGCCCACGAACAGGGCCCGGGTGGCCTCCCGCGCGGCCTTCGAGGCCAGGATGTCGCCCAGCATCACGAAGTCCCTGACCTTGTTGGGAACCTCCACCCCGATGGCCGACTTGCCCGGGATGGGCGCGATGATCCGGACATCCGGGGTGGCCAGGGCGTAGGCGATGTCGTCGGCCAGCGACAGCACGCGGTTGACCTTGGTGCCGGCCTCGACCTCCACCTCGTACATGGTCACGGTGGGTCCGCGATGGGCGCTGACCACGCTGGCCGGTACCCCGAAGGTCTGGAACGTGCGCTCCAGGGCGGCCATGGTCGCCTGGGCGTCGCGCCCGTCAGCCTTCGTCTCGGGGGCCCTCCGGAGGAGGTCCAGGGGCGGCAACCGGTAGCCGCTGCCCCTGCCGGGCAGAGGGAGGCGGACCTGCTTCGGCTCTGCGATGACCACGACGTCGGGCTCCGTGGCCCGCATCGGCGAGCCCATCGCCGGCGCCTCCTCGGAGTCCTCACGGCCCACACGGATCCGCCGATCTGACCGCGACAACGGGGCCGGCCCCTCTCCCGCCGGTTCGGGGCCGGCGATGAACAGACGGCGGAGCGCGTGTCCGGCCGCCGAGATCGGGGTGGCGGTGAACACCAGCGACCCCAGCGCCACGAGCCCCAGGCACACCACGATGGCCCCGTAGACGGAGAGCACGCGGGACAACGGCCAGGCCACCATGGCTCCCACGAACCCCCCGGCGCCCTTGAGCAGCGCGTAGCCCGCGCCGGGGCTCGGATTGCGCTCGGCGATCGAGGCGATCCCCACCGCCCCCAGCCCGACGATGCAAAGGCCCACGGCCATCCGTCCCCGGGCCTCCTGGGCGGTGCCCCGGATCAGCAGGATCGCCCAGTACGCCGCGATCACGGGAAGGGCGAACCCGAGCGGACCGGCCAACCACTTCACCGTCACCACGAGCAAGCGCCCGAACGGGCCCCCAGCGTCGAACCAGAGCCCGAGGATCGACAGGATGGTCATCACCACCAACCCCACCCCGATCGCCTCTGACGCCCTCGGCGAGAGATGCCGGGCCACCCGGGAGCCCGCGCTGCGAAGGGCGGCCGTACGGTCGACTCGGCGCGCCGGCGGCCGCCGTGAACGACCCCGTCCCCTCGCCCGCTTCCGTCTCGTCGTTGTCGCCACCCTCAGACCTCCATGATCACCGGCACGATAACCGGCTTGCGCTGCGTAATCTCGAAAAAGTATCGGGCCAGCTCGCGCCGGAGGTTCTGCTTCAGCACGCTCTGATCGATCACGCCGTCGGCGGCACTGGCCTGCAGGGACTTCACCGTGCGTTCCCGAGCCTCCTCCAGGAGTTGCTCGCTGCTCTCGTCGAACACGAACCCCCGGTTGATCACGTCCGGCCCGGCCAGCACCTCGCCGCTGTGCCCGTCGATGGTCACCACCACCACGACCACCCCGTCGCCGGCCAGCTTTCGCCGATCGCGCAGCACGGCCTGACCGACGTCGCCGATCCCCAGGCCGTCCACGAAGGTCATCCCCGCGTCCACCCGTTCGCCGCGTCGGATGGTGTCCCCGATCTCGACGGTGTCGCCGTCCTCCACGATCAGGATCCGGTCCCCCGCGATGCCGACCTCCCTCGCCAGCCGGGCGTGATGGGCCAGGTGCCGGCGCTCCCCGTGGATGGGGATGAACCACCGCGGCCGGATCAGGTTCAGCATGAACTTCAGCTCTTCGGCTGCGGCGTGGCCCGACACGTGGACCGGCGAGATGGGGACATGGAACACGTCGGCCCCCGTCCGGTACAGCCCGTCGAGCGTGCGGTGGATGGCCGTCTCGTTTCCCGGGATCACTGAGGAGGACAGGACCACGGTGTCGCCCTTGGCCAGCTCCACCCACTTGTGCTCGTGCGAGGCCATGAGGGAGAGCGCGGACAGCGGCTCGCCCTGCGAGCCCGTGCAGCACACCACCACCTCCGAGGGATCCATCTCGTCCACCGATTCGATGGGCACGATCTCCTCGTCCTGGACCTGCAGGTACCCCCCGGCCCGAGCCGCGGCGACGCTCTGGTGCATGCTCCGGCCAAGGAAGGCCACCTTGCGACCCGAGCGCCGAGCCGCGTCGACGACCTGCTGGACCCGGTGGATGTGGCTGGCGAAGCAGGCCACCACCACCAGCTGGCGGGCCTCGCGGACGATCTGGTAGAGGATGGGGCCCACCGTTCGTTCGCTCCCGGTGGTGCCTGGGTCCTCTGCGTTGGTCGAGTCCGAGAGAAACAGGTGCACGCCCTTGCGGGCCTCACCGGCCAGGCCCTGCAGATCGGTCGGGCGGCCGTCGATCGGGGTGGGGTCCAGCTTGAAGTCGCCCGAGTGCAACAGGACCCCGGCCGGCAGATCGATGGCCAGCGCGCACCCATCGGGGATCGAGTGCGAGACGCGGTAGAAGCGGAAGGTGAACGGCCCGGTCCGGACCTCCTCGCCGGGTATGACCTCGTGGTAGTCCGCCCGGTCCCGGACCCCGTGCTCCTCGAGCTTGCCCTCCAACAGGGCGAGCGTCAGCTTCGTGGCGAAGATCGGGAGCGAGAACTCGCGCAGCAGGTACGGCAGCGACCCGACGTGGTCCTCGTGCCCGTGGGTCAGCACGACGGCATGAACCCGGTCGCGGCGCTGGCGCAGGTACTCGGTGTCGGGCAGGACCAGATCGATCCCGGGCATCTCAACCTCGGGAAACGACAGGCCGGCGTCGATGATCAGGATGCGGCCGTCCAGCTCGAGGGCCGCCATGTTCCGGCCCACCTCCCCCACCCCGCCGAGGAAGACCAGGCGCGGCACGCTCCCATCCCGCGACCGCCGGGCCGCGGGAGGTGGAGGGGAAGAGGTTCCCGGGGCTTCCGGGTCAGAGGGCTCCGGCATCCTTCATGGCTCGCTCGATCTGGGCGCGCTCGTCGTCGGTGGCGGGGACCAGCGGCAGGCGAAGGGGTCCCGCCGAGTGGCCGGCGATCTGCAGCGCGGTCTTGACCGGGATAGGGTTCGACACGATGAACAGGCCCTTGAACAGGGGCAGGAGGTCCTCGTGGATCTTGCGGGCGGCGGCCACGTCACCGGCCGAGGCCAGCTCGATCATCTCCTTCATCCGGTCCCCCACCAGGTGCGAGGCCACCGACACCACCCCCACCCCACCCAGGCAGACCACGGAGAGCGTGGCCCAGTCGTCGCCGGAGTAGACCTCGAAGTCCGGCGGGCTCTCCTTGACGATCCGGCTGAGCGTCTGGAGATCGCCGGTGGCGTCCTTGACCGCCACGACGTTCGGCAGCTCGGCCAGCGTCAGGAGGGTGTCGGCCTCGATCAGACAGGCCGTCCGGCTGGGGATGTTGTAGAGCATCACGGGGAGCTCGGTGTTCTCAGCGATCTTCGTGAAGTGGGCGATCAGCCCCCGCTGGGGCGGCCGGCTGTAGTACGGGGTCACCACCAGCACGGCGTCGGCCCCGGCCTTCTCCGCGTCGTGGTTCAGCTCGATGGTCTCCGCCGTGTTGTACGTGCCCGTGCCGCAGATGACCTTGCCCCGGCCCTCCGCCGCCTCGACCACCGCCCTGAACAGGTCCGCCTTCTCACGGTGGGAGAGCGTGGCCGCCTCGCCCGTGGACCCAGCGACCACCAGGGCGTCCGACCCGTGGTCGAGCAGCCACCGGGCCAGCTCCTGGGCGCCGTCCAGATCCAGGGAGAAGTCGTCGCCGAACGGCGTGACCATCGCCGTGACGACCGAGCCGAACCTGCCAGTCATGGAGAGCCTCCTTCCCGCTCCGCGGCCCGACGCCGGAAGGGGGACCGGCGTCCGGGCGCGGAAGCTCAACGTTACCGCCGCCCGTAACCCAAACCAAGGAGGCGCCGCGGCTATCCTAGCCGCGTGCGGATCTACACGAAGACCGGCGACGACGGAACCACCGGCCTTCTGTACGGGGGCCGCGTCTCGAAGGCCGACCCCACCACCGAGGCGTACGGAAGCGTCGACGAGACCGTCGCGGCCCTCGGCCTAGCCCGGGCGTTCTGTCCCGACCCCGAGATGGCCGAGCTGATCCTGCGGTTGCAGCGGGAACTGTTCGTCGTGGGGGCCGACCTGGCCACCAATCCCGAGGAGCGTCACAAGCTGAAGCCCGGGGTCTCGCTGGTGGAGTCCTCGATGGTGGATTCCCTCGAGGCGCTGATCGATGCGATGGTCGAAGCGAACCCGCTGCCGCAGGAGTTCATCGTGCCGGGCGCCAACCCGACGTCGGCCGCCCTCGACGTGGCCCGGACGGCGGTGCGCCGGGCCGAGCGCCGCTCCGTGGAGCTCCGCCAATCCGGAGGAGCCGTCACGGAAGAAGTCCAGCGTTACCTCAACCGGCTCTCGGATCTATTGTTCGTCCTGGCTCGCCAGTCCGCTGGAGAAGCGGAGGCTCCGAGCCGCGAGCGATAGCCAGTCGAGCTCGCAGCGCAGCCGCCTCTAAGTTCGTTGGACCCAGAGCGGCTTAAGGCACTGCACCGACCTCAACTTGGCTGCTGGATTCCAACCATCGGGCCGGGGGGTGCTCGTACTCGACCAAGGCATGCCTCGCCGGATCCAGTCGCGGCGCCAACCGTCATAGG
>JBKPBM010000179.1:0-8028 GCA_046744325.1 Actinomycetota bacterium
CTGTCTTCTTGCCCGTTGCGCGAAATGGGCGGATAGAAACGACTCGTCTCATGGCCCGATCCTAGACCGTGGGGCTCCCTGGGGGCATTCCCCACCGCGGTGAAGCGTGACGCGGGCCCATTCACCTCATGTGTCCACTTGACAAGATGGAGGTGTGTGCGATCCGTCTCGGCCCGGCGATCGCCTCGGGAGGCTGATGAGGGATGGCCACGTGGGAGACCGTGTGCGCGATCCTGCGAGAGCTTCCGGGCACCGCCGAGGACCCTCCCGACGGGATGCCGGCGGTGCGCTTCGACCGGACGCTGATCGCCTACATGCCGGAGACCGAGCGCAGCAGGCCTCCACAGTTCGGCGACGACGAGGTGCTGGTGATCAGGACGGAATTCGATGAACGCGCCGCGTTGATCCATGAGGACCCCGACACCTTCGCCGTCACGCCGCACTACGAGGGCTATCGGGGAGTGCTGGTCCGTCTGGCCAACGTCCCCGAGGACCAGCTGCGCGAGCTGCTCATCGACGCCTGGCGGCTGGTCGCCCCCAAGCGAGTTGTCCGGGAGTTCGAGAGGAGAGCGGAAGGAAGCGCCTGACCTATCGGGTCGGTGAACCCCCCCCGGTGAGATTGGCCGCGCTCGCGGTGGTGGCCGCCGACAGATCGGATGCCAGGAACGCTGCGGCGTGGCCCAGCTCGGCAAGCGACGTGAGCCGGCCCGACGAAGTCTTCCCCTCCATCCACGCGATGAGCTCCTCGCGCGTCTTGGGACCGCCGGTCCCATAGCCCGGAAACACCTCACCGTGCAATGCCTCGGGCAGCCCCGTCGTCAGCAACCACACGACGCGGATGCCGTGCCTGCCCAGCTCGCAGGCCCATTGCCGGCACAGGCTCTCGATGGCGTCGAAGGCCACGCCGGTGCCTCCCACCTCGGGGAGGGACTGGCGGGCGGTGGTGGCCGTGATGGCCATGATCACGCCAGACCCGCGCCGGATCATGTGCCTCGCCGCCGCCCGCGTGGTCAGGAACTGGGCCCGCATGGCCGTGGTGATCGGCCGGACGAAGTCCTCATACGGCATCTCGATCAGCGGCGCCCCATGCACGTCGCCGTGGCCGATCGCGTTGAACGACACGTCGATGCCGCCGGCCTGTGCGATGACGGCGTCGGCGTGGGCGTCCACCGCCTGCCCGTCGAGGGCATCGACCCGGGCAGTCTCGGCCACGCCTCCCTCCGCAGCGATCTCGTCGGCCACCGCGTCGAGGGTGGACTGGGTGCGGCCGGCGAGGAAGACCGACGCGCCCTCGCGGGCGAAGGCACGGGCCACCGCGCCCCCGACCGAACCGCCCCCCCCGTAGACGATGGCACTCTTCCCCTCCAGGAGCACGCGGCCCTCCTCTCCCCGGCGTTCCAGCCGACGGGCCAGCATAGAGCCGTGGCTCGGTGCCATGGGCGGACTGGTCGCCGACCCCAGCGGACGCGCTACATTGCGACCCGGACATGCCAGAGCTCCCCACCGGAACGGTCACCTTCCTGTTCACCGACATCGAGGGCTCCACCCGGCTCCTCCAGGAGCTCGGCGACCGGTCGTACCGGGCGGTCCACGACGATCACGCCACGATCGTGCGGCAGGCCATCGCCGAAGGGGGCGGCGTCGAGGTCAGCACCGAGGGGGACTCGTTTTTCGCCGCGTTCACCAACCCCGCGGGTGCGGTCCAGGCGGCGGTGGCGGCCCAGCGCGCCCTGGCCGGCCACGACTGGTCGCACGGCACCTCGGTGTGGGTCCGGATGGGTCTGCACACGGGTGCGGGAGATCCGGGCGCGGACGGCTACGTCGGTATCGACGTCAACCGGGCCGCCCGGATCGCCGCGGCCGCTCACGGCGGGCAGGTCATCATCTCCGCCGCGACGCGGGTGCTGGTTGAGCACGCCCTCCCCGATGGCGTCGCGCTTCGGGATCTGGGAGAGCACCGCCTGAAGGACATCCTCCACCCAGAGCACCTTCACGACGTGGTGATCGACGGGCTCCGGTCGGAGTTCCCGCCCCCACGCACCTTGGACACCAGGCCGAACAACCTCCCGGTGCAGCTCACCTCGTTCGTGGGCCGTGAGGATGAGATCGAGGAGGTCAGGCGGCTCCTGTCCGGAACCAGGCTCGTCACGCTGACGGGGCCGGGCGGGACCGGGAAGACCCGGCTGGCCCTGCAGGTCGCCGCCGAGGTGATCGCCGAGTTCGCAGATGGAGCCTTCTTCGTGGACCTCTCGTCCGTGGCCGATCCGGCGCTGATCCCGTCGGCCGTGGCCCGGACCCTGGGGGTTCCGGAGGTGGCCGGGCGCGCCATCCTCGACGAGGTGAAGGACCACCTCCGCGACCGGGAGCTCCTGCTGGTCGTGGACAACTTCGAGCAGGTGGCGGAAGCGGGGCCGGTGGTCGAGGAGATCCTCACCGCCGCCCCCAAGGTGAAGGTGGTGGTCACCTCCCGGATCGTCCTGTCGCTCCGAGGCGAGCAGGAGTACGTCGTGGCGCCGCTGGACCCGCCCGACCTGGAGCGGCTGCCGGACCTGGCCACGCTGTGCCGGCTCGAGGCGGTGCGTCTGTTCGCCGAGCGGGCCCTCGCGGTGCGCCCGCACTTCCGGGTCACCGAGGAGAACGCGCCGGCCGTGGCCGAGATCACCGCCCGGCTGGACGGCCTGCCCCTGGCCATCGAGCTGGCGGCCTCACGGACGAAGGTCCTGACGCCACAGCAGATCCTTCCCCGGCTGGAACGGCGACTGTCCATCCTCACCACGGGGGCCCGCACCCTTCCGCAACGCCAGCGAACCCTCCGTGACGCCATCGCCTGGAGCTACGACCTGTTGGACCAATCCGAGCAGCGGTTGTTCGCCCGGCTGGCGGTGTTCACCGGCGGATGGGCTGTCGAGTCGGCCGAGGCCGTCTGCGATCCGGTGGGGCTCGGCTTGGACCCGCTGGATGGGCTCACGTCGCTGGTGGACAAGTCGCTGGTCCGAAGCGTTGAGGACGGTGGCGGGCCGCCACGATTCTCGATGCTGGAGACCATCCGGGAGTTCGGCCTGGAGCAGCTGGGGGCCGGTGGCGAGTTCGACCCGATGGTCCGCCGGCACGGGGAGCACTACCTCGACCTCGCCCTGGAGGCCGAGCCACATCTCAGCGCCGACGACCAGGGGGAGTGGCTGGATCGGTGCGACCTGGAACACGCCAACATCCGCGCCGCGCTGCGCTGGGCCATCGCGGCGCAGGAAGCCGACCGGGCCCAGGCGTCGGCCGGGGCGCTGTGGCGGTTCTGGCAGCAGCGGGGGCACCTGGCGGAGGGGCGACGGTGGTTCGCCGAGATCCTGGCCATGCCCTCGGGGCAGGAGCCGACCGCCGCCCGGGCAAAGGCGCTGATCGGAGCGGGAGGGATCGCCTGGTGGCGGCAGGATCGAGACGCGGCCGGGGCCTTCTACGCCGAGGCGGTGGCCGTCGAACGGAGGCTGGGTGAGCCCGCCCGTATCGCGGAGGCCCTGTACAACTACGCCTTCTTCGTCGCCGGGGACGACCTGGGATCCGCCTCCCGCCTGTTGGAGGAGAGCCTGGGGCTGTTCCGGCAGGTCGGCGACGAGCGCGGCGTGGCCCAGGTCCTGTCGTTGCTGGTCATGCCAGATGCCCGCGCGGGACGGTGGGATCCGGTGATTGAACGGCTGGATGAGCTCGTGGCCATCTGGCGAAGGCTGGGGGATCGGCTGCACCTCGCGTTCGACCTGGTCTGGGTGGCGTACGCGTGCGGCCGCGCCGGCCGTCGCGCGCAGGCCCGGTCGGCCGCGCTGGAGGCGCTGGGCCTGTTCCGCGAGGCGGACAACGCCACCGGGCTCGGGATCGCCCTGCTGGACCTGGCATTCCTGGCGACCTGGGAGGGACGCCACCGCGACGCCGTCACGCTGGCGGCGGCCAACGAGTCGCTGCGCCGACGGGTCGGCGGCCCACCCGGGGCCATCGGTGGGCTGATGGAGGGCGACCCGGCGGCGGAGGCCCGCCCTCACCTCACTGAGGACGAGGCCGAGCGCGCCTGGGAGGAAGGCCTCGCCATGAGCGTGGACGAGGCCGTCGCGTTCGCTCACGAAGGGCAAGGCCCGGATGCCTGACGTTCGTCCTCGCTCGCCGTCCGCCGTGATCCGTCCGAAGGCTAGTGCGGAAGCACGAAACGTCGTCGATGGTGCGGGTTGCTCTCCGAGGAGTGCAACGATCCGACCGGCCCGTTCGATGTGTCAGGCATGAAGACGCGTCGACTCATCCGAGCCGTTCTCATGACGCTCCTGGCGGGAGTGCTCGCGTCATCTGCGGCCATGGCCAAGAGCGGCGCGGGTCTCCGACTCTCTGCTGCAGGCAGCGCGTCCCAGAAGGACCAGTCCGCGTCGTCTCCGCAGTGTGGCGAGAACGACCAGGGGACGTCCCAGGGCCAGGAATCCGACGGTCAGGGCCAGGAATCCGACGGTCAGGGCCAGGAGTCGGACGATCAGGGCCAGGAGTCGGACGATCAGGGCCAGCAGTCGGCCACGTGTGACCCAACCGACCAGGGAACGTCCGACGGGCAGACTTCGGACCAGAGTGGCACCTCGTCAGACCGCAAGGCCGAGTGCCGCAAGGCCGCCGGTATGAGCGATGGGAGCGGGACAGGGTCGCCCGGCGGGACCTCGGGAGACGGGACCGGGGAGGCCAGCACCGGACTCGACCACGCCATCGACGTGGTGCTGGCGAACTGCATCAAGAACCCTCAGGCGCCCGGGCTGCTGAACGCGCTGCGCCACCTCGTGAAGAACCGTGACCGACACGCCGCCCACGATGATGAGCAGGCTGCCCGGAAGGCTGCACGAGACGCCGCGAAGGCGGAGCGTGAGGCGTCGAAGGGAAGCCACGGACACGGCTCGAACGACTGAGGCCGCCTGCGCGCCCAGGTCAGACCGCCCCCTGATAGGACCAGGTCTCCAAATCACTCGGTCGTCCGGATAGCATTGCGGCCGATGCCCGGCGACTTCCCCTGACGTTCGGGTGCTCGGTCGCCTCCGGCGCTCGGGACCTTCATGGTGGCCGACGTGCCCGAGACGGAGGAGATCACCCTGACCGCGCCGTTCCACGGCTTCGATGAGGATGACGCCACCCGCCGCCTGTTGCGCTCGCGCCCACCCAGAGCCGTGCTCACATGGGCGGAGGCGGTTCTGGGCGGGACCGTCACCTCGGTCAGCGCGCTCCGAGGGGGCATGGCCTCCGCGACCCACCTCCTGACGCTTGCCCTGCCAGGAGGCGAGCGGACGAAGGTCGTGCTCCGACGCTACGCCCGTCCCGAGGTGAACGACGAGGAACCAGACTTCGCCGAGCGGGAGGCCCGCACCCTGCGTTTCGTGGAACCCTTGGACCTGCCCACGCCCCGGCTGATCGGTGTGGATCCGACGGGGGACGAGGCGGGCGCCCCTGCCGTCCTCATGTCGCATCTCCCCGGACGGGTGGACTGGAGCCCGAAGGAACTGGAGCGATGGCTGAGGCGGCTCGCCGAGCTGCTACCCACCATCCACGACGCGCTCCCCGAGCCCGGCGTGATCCGACCCTTTCGACCATATGGCCAGGAGAGCTACGAGCCGCCCCCGTGGGCCCACCGTCCCGCCGTGTGGTCTCGCGCGATCGAGATCTTCCGCGGTCCCACGCCGGCCGCCCACGACGCGTTCATCCACCGCGACTTCCACCCCGGGAACGTGCTCTGGCGAAGAGGCCGGGTGACCGGCGTGGTCGACTGGGCGTCGGCCAGCATCGGGCCCCCGTCCCTGGACGTCGGGCACTGTCGGGGCAATCTGTTCCGGTTTGGTCTCGACGTGGCTGATCGGTTCACCGCCGTCTGGGAGGGCATGACTGGCGACCGGTACGACCCGTGGGCCGACGTGGTGACGATCGTCGGGTTCCTCGACGGGCTGAGGGAGGCCTTTCCCGAAGACGGCCTCGCCATGGAGGAAGCGCTGGCCAGGGCCGTGGCCGAGCTCGGCGGCCCGTAGACACGGCCGTCCGTCTCCCAGCGCTTCGGCCCGGATAGACCCGCGATCACGGGCCCTTCGGCCCGCGCGGGCCGGCCCGGCCGGCGGTATCCCAGTAGGGCGCATGCCACGTGAGCGGGCGCTCCCCGCTCACCCTGCGAAGGGGGTCGCGATGTCCGATCAGATGCCGGAGCCAATCCTGGTCGCCGAGGAGGTTCGCAAGGTCTACCGGACGGGAGAGGTCGAGGTCGAGGCCCTGAAGGGGCTGGACCTGCGCGTGGACCCGGGGGAGCTGGTCTCGGTGATGGGTCCGTCCGGCTCGGGCAAGACCACGCTGCTCAACTGTCTCTCGGGGCTGGACTCCATCGACGGTGGCAGGGTGCTGGTGGAGGGCCGGGACCTGTACGCCATGTCGGACGCCGCCCGGACCACCCACCGGGCCACGTCCATGGGGTTCATCTTCCAGGCCTTCAACCTGATCCCGGCGTTCACCGTCGCCGAGAACGTCGAGCTGCCGTTGCTCCTGATCGGGCAGAAGCAGCGCGATGCGAGGGCCCGGGCGGTCGAGATGCTGGCGCGCGTCGGACTGGGCCATCGCACCGAGCACCGGCCGAACGAGCTCTCCGGCGGGGAGCAGCAGCGGGTCGCCGTGGCCCGCGCCCTGGTGGCCCGGCCGGCGATCGTGTGGGCCGACGAGCCGACCGGGAACCTCGACACGCACATGGCCGACGAGATCGTTGAGCTGTTGCACGAGCTGAACCGCTCCGACGGCCAGACGATCGTGCTGGTCACCCACGACGTCGGGATCGGAGAGTCGGCCACCCGCTTGGTGCGCATGCGCGACGGACACCTGGTGAGCGACGAGCGCCGGGTGGCCGACGGGCAGTGGGAGATGGAGAGCCAGCGAAGTGCCCTTCCGCTCCCGGTGGGGCGGTGATCCCCAATGTATCCGAACCTCACCCCGACGCTGGTGGGGCTGCTGGCGGTGGCCTTCGCCGCGTCGATCTACATCGCCCTTCGCCGGCCGGTGCTACGCAAGCTGGCCCTGCGCCAGGTCTCCCGGCGGCGCCGGGAGGCCGCGCTGGTGGTCCTGGGCTCCATGCTGGGCACGGCCATCGTGGTGGGCAGCCTGATCGTCGGCGACACCCTGAACTTCTCGGTGAAGCAGGCCGCATACGAGAACCTCGGCCCGATCGACGAGACGGTCACCTCGACGGGCGTCGCCCAGGGCCAGGAGATCGCGGCCAGACTCGCATCCCTCCGAGGTGATCCCGCCGTCGACGGGCTGCTGACCGCGCACGGTGACCTGGCGGCCGTCACCACCGGGACCGGCTCGAGCCGGGTCGCCGAGCCGCGCGTCGGCGTGTGGGACCTGGACTTCCGCCAGGCCGCGGCGTTCGGCGGCTCGAAGGGGGGTGGCTCGGGGCTGACCGGTCCCGCTCCCACGCCGGGACGGGTGGTCATCAACCGGAGCCTCGCCACGGCGATGAGCGCGACCGTCGGGGATGCCCTGACCTTCTACCTCTACGGCCGGCCGATCACGGTCCGGGTGGCCAGGGTGGTTCCCACTCGGGGCATCGCTGGGATGCCCATCGACGGCGTCACCAAGGACGCCTTCTTCGCGCCCCAGACCCTGGTGGAGGCGGCGCGCACCGCGGCGACCGCATCGGTGCCTCGCTCCTTCACGTTCGTCTCCAACGCCGGCGGGGTCGAGACCGGGAGCGCCGCCAGCGCCTCGGTGGTCCGCACGATCGACGCGGCACTTCGGCCCCTGGGGACGGGCGGGTTCCTGGTGGAGACCTCCAAGCAGACCGTTCTTGACCAGGCGAAGCAGGCCGGTGATTCGCTCGGCTCGATGTTCTTGATGATCGGGAGCTTCGCCATCATCGCCGGCATCCTGCTGCTGGTGATCATCTTCGTGATGCTGGCCGAGGAGCGAAAGCCCGAGCTGGGGATGCTCCGAGCCATCGGCATGAAGCGGAGCCGGCTGGTGCGAAGCTTCATCGTCGAGGGCACGGTCTACGCC
>JBKPBM010000076.1:0-9471 GCA_046744325.1 Actinomycetota bacterium
CCCAACGAGGAGGACCGGGTCTGGGTGCTCTTCGACTGGAACGAGGATGGCTGGAAGAGCTTCGTCTCCGACCCCGACGTCCCCCCGATCATGCAGGAGGCCGGGCACAAGGGGAAGCCCCAGGCGGCCGTGCTCGGCGGCCGGTACGACGCCTAGCGATTCCGCCCTGACCAACCGTCGGGAGGGAGGGGTGCGCGAAAGAACGGATCAGAGTCAGGCAGTCGCCCGATCAAGGGGCGTCATCACCGACCAGACGGGGCCGCTGTCCTTCATGGGGATCGCAAACGCGAAGTCGCCCGGATGGTGATCGACGACATCAACGCCAAGGCCGGCCTCCTGGTGCTTCGAGTGGATCTGAACCTCGAGGACAGCGAGACCGCGCTGGGGCCGGCCTCGAACCACATCGTCATCGGCGTTCCGCTCGGGAGTCCTTCTCGGGCGGAATGCCGCTGACGCGTCCAGAGGTACCCCGGCGGGTCCCAAGGCCAACATCTTGCCCTGGCCGGGCAGCATTTCAGGGCCGTGACCTCCACGTTCGTGGGCGGTGGTGGTTTCGGACGACGTGCCCCAGCCACGTGCTCGACTTCACCGGCGCGCTCGGCGCGAAGCTCGGCCACCGAGCCTGAGGAACGCCCGCTCGGCTTCCGTCGGTGCCAAGGCAGCCGCACGCTCATAGGCGGCCGCAGCCTCGTTGTTCCGGCCCAGCCGACGAAGCAGATCGGCTCGCGTGGCGTGGAAGGGGTAATAGGTGTCCAGGTCCAATTGGTCCACCAGCGCCAGCGCGGCCGCGGGGCCATCCACCTCGCCGACGGCGATGGCGCGGTTGAGGGCCACGACCGGCGTGGGGGCGACGGCAAGCAACTGGTCGTACAGGACGACGATCTGGGACCAGTCGGTCTGCTCGGCGGTCGCGGCGTCCGCATGCACGGCGTTGATGGCCGCCTGGAGCTGATAGGCACCGGGCTCGTTGCGGCGAAGGCACCAGCGGACGATCGCCTGCCCCTCCTCGATCAAGGCCCGATCCCAACCCCCGCGGTCCTGCTCGCCGAGCAGCACGAGGGATCCGTCGGACCGGGTTCGCGAGGCGCGACGAGATTCGGTCAGGAGCAACAGCGCGAGCAGGCCGGCCACCTCCGGCTCGTCGGGCATGAGTGTCGCCAGGATGCGCGCCAGTCGGATCGCCTCTGGGCAGAGACCCGGTTCGGCTGGGTTGGTCAGCCCGGCGTTGTAGATGAGGTAGACGACGGCGAGCACCGCTTGCAGGCGGCCGGGCAACTCGTGATCCTCCGGCACGCGGTAGGGGATCCGGGCGGCCCTGATCTTGCGCTTGGCACGCACCAGACGCACAGCCATGGTCGGCTCGGCGACCAGGAAGGATCGCGCCACCTCCTTGGTCGACAGGCCGCCGAGCAATCGGAGCGTGAGCGCCACCTGCGCCTCGGTGGAGAGTGCCGGGTGACAGCAGGTGAAGATGAGGCGAAGTCGGTCGTCCTGCACGGGCCCCACCTCCTCAGGCATGCAGGGATCGTCGGTGGCGGGTGAGAGCGTCGCCACCTCGCTGAGCAGTTCCCGCCCACGCGACTCGCGGCGCAGGCGGTCTAGGGCACGATTACGGGCGGTCGTCGTGATCCAGCCGCCAGGGTTGGGCGGGACGCCGTCGCCCGGCCACTTGCGCAGGGCCACGGCGAACGCCTCCTGCACAGCATCCTCGGCGACGTCGATGTCACCGAAGACCCGGATCAGGGCAGCCACCGATCGTCCGGACTCCTCGCGGAAGACCCGGCCGACCTCGGCCCCGTCGAGCATGGGTTTGGCGTCGATGTCGTGCAGTCTGTCAGGCCTCGGACACGTGTCGGAACGGGCGGACCTCGATCGGGTGCAGGACTGCTGCGGTGGTCTTCGACGCCCAGGCGAGAGCAGCGTCGAGATTCTCGGCCTCGATGATGTAGAAGCCGCCCAGATGTTCCTTCGACTCCGCGAACGGACCGTCGGTGGTCAGCACCTCGCCATCGGACATGCGCACGACCGTTGCGGTGTCGGGTTCATGCAGGGCACCACCGAAGACCCAGGCCCCGGCCGACTTCATCTCCTCCTCGAGGATTCCGACCGCCTTCATGAACTGCTGCATCTCTTCTTCGGTCATCGGGGCGCCCACTTCGCCTTCGACGCTGTGGACGGACAAGAGGTACTTGGGCATGGTGGTTCCTCCTCGTCACAGGTGGGCGCTTCCCGCCTCTCACCCCGACTACGAACGCATCTCGCCCAGATTGACACATACCCGCGAGAGAGTGCGTCAGAGCCCCTGCGCGGCGCAATCGGAGTCCGCGGAGGCTGACCGCCCCGCTCCGATCAGGGCGCGTAGGGCTAGCCTGCCACGCGGTAGCGGAGGTAGACGACTCTCGAGCTGAGGGTGCGGGTTTCGACGAGTTCGAGATCCACGCGGCGCTCGCGCTGGGGAAAGAACGGAATGCCACCCCCAACCAGCACCGGGTAGACCCTGGCCCGGTACTCGTCGATCAGCCCCGACGCGGCCGCCTCGGCGGCGAGGGTCGCGCCGCCGATCGCGATGTCGCCCTCCCCCGGCTCGGCTCGCAACCGCTCGATCTCCTCCGCCAGGCCGCCGAAGGCCAGGCGGGCATTGCCCTGCACCGCCGACAGTGTGGTGGAGAACACCACCTTTGGGAGCGGCTTCCACAGTGCGGCCCACTCGAGCTCTGAGTCGTCGAGCGATGGATCCTGGTCGGCCGTCTCCCAATACAGCATCGTCTCGTACAGCCGCCGGCCCATCAGGTGGACGCCGACCTCTCGTATCTCGTCGGTGACCAATCGCCAGACCTCCTCGTCGGGCGGCGGCGCAGTGATGTCGCCGTCCGGCCCGGCGATGTAGCCGTCAAGTGAGACGCCCATCGAATAGGTCACGCTGCGCATCAGAAGTCCTCCTCGGTAACGGGTTCGACAGTACGACCGTCGGACGCCGCAGGATACATCGCGGCTCGCGGGATCCCCCTGGGCCAGATCGACCGACCAGAATCCGATCGTCATCTCTCGCAGGGTCGGAGTGTGAATCGGATCCGGGGTTCGCTCGAGGGGGACTCCATCGAGCGCCTGGGGCGGATCAGGCGACGCGGCTCCAGCACCGAGCCCCAACCCATATCGCCTGACCTGCGGCGTTGAAGTTCTTACAGTGTTCCCTTCGCCTCCAAGCGAGAGAGGCCCGACAGGGCTGAAGGGGAAGGGTGAACGGATGGGCAACTGCGTGCTGGGTCTGCGGGAGATCGACCAGACGCAGGTCGAGGCCGTTGGCGGCAAGGGCGCGCAGCTCGGGGAGCTATCGCGGATCCAAGGCATTCGCGTGCCGGCTGGTTTCTGCGTGACGACGGACGCCTTCCGGCGGATCATGGCCGAAGCGCCGTCCATCTACGAACGGCTCGCACAGCTGTCGCGCCTGAACCCGGACGATCGGGAGGTGATCCGCGCGCTCAGTGCGGAGATCCGCCGGACCATCGAAGGGATCGCCATCCCCGACGATCTGGCGGCAGAGATCACGCTCGCGCTCGCCCGACTCGGCAAGCAAGGAGCCTACGCCGTCCGCTCGAGCGCGACCGCGGAGGACTTGCCGACGGCCTCCTTCGCAGGCCAGCAGGACACCTACCTGAATATCGTGGGGCAGGCGGCGATCGTCCAGCACATCAGCCGGTGCTGGGCCTCGCTGTTCACCGAGCGGGCCGTGACCTACCGACTGCGGAACGGCTTCGACCACCGGAAGGTCCACGTGGCCGTGGTCGTCCAGCGGATGGTCTTCCCGCAGGTGGCCGGCATCCTCTTCACCGCCGACCCCGTCACGTCAAACCGGAAGGTCACGTCCGTGGAGGCCAGCTTCGGCCTCGGCGAGGCCCTGGTCTCCGGCCTGGTCAACGCGGACGTCTACAAGGTGCGGGACGGCGAGGTTGTGGCCAAGACGGTCGCCACGAAACGGCTTGCCATCCACGCCTCGCCGGCAGGCGGAACGCAGGAACAGGCGATCGACCCGGCGCGCCGGGAGCAGCCAGCACTGACGGATGCGCAGATCGTGCGCCTAGCGCAGCTGGGCCGGCGGATCGAAGCGCACTTCGGCCACCCCCAGGACATCGAATGGTGCCTGGTTGATGATGAATTCCAGATCGTCCAAAGCCGACCGATCACCACGCTGTTCCCCATCCCCGCGGTCGACGACCAAGAGAATCACGTCTATATCTCAGTCGGTCACCAGCAGATGATGACCGACCCGATGAAGCCGCTGGGGCTCTCCTTCTGGCAGATGACGACCCCACGCCCCATGGCCGAGGCCGGCGGGAGGCTGTTCGTCGACGTCGTCCGGGACCTGGGGTCGCCGACGAGCCGCACCCGCCTCGTGGAGGGCTTCGGGAAATCCGATCCGCTGATCGGGGACGCGCTGCAAGCCATCCTCGAACGCGGCGACTTCATCCCATCGCTCCCTGACGCGAGTCCCGCTGGCGCGCCGGCAGGTGGGGCGCCAGCCGCGATCGAGACCGATCCCGCCATCGTCATCGATCTGATCGGACGCAACCAGGAATCCATCGCCGCCTTGAAACGCGACATCCGGACCAAGTCTGGATCGGCCCTGTTCGACTTCATCCTGGCGGACATCCAGGAGCTGCGGCGGATCCTGTTCGATCCGCAGAGCCATGCGGTGTTCATGTCGGCAATGGAGGCCGCCTGGTGGCTCAACGAGCAGTTGGAGGCGTGGCTGGGCGAGAAGAACGCGGCGGACACGCTCACGCGGTCCGTCCCCCACAACGTCACCTCGGAGATGGGGCTGGCACTCCTCGACGTCGCTGATGTGATCCGCCCGCATCCGGAGGTGGTGGCGTTCCTGCAACGCGTCGACGACGAGGACTTCCTGGACGAGCTGCCCACGGTGGCGGGCGGTGGGGACGCGCGGGACGCCATCCGAGGCTTTCTCGACATGTACGGCATGCGCTGCGTCGGCGAGATCGACATCACCAGGCCGCGTTGGAGCGAACGGCCCACGACGCTCATCCCCGTGCTCCTCGGCAACATCAAGAACTTCGAGCCGGGCGCCGGTGAACAGCGCTTCGAGCAAGGGCGGCAGGAGGCGTGGACGAAGGAACAGGAGTTGCTGGAGCGCTTGCGGGCCCTGCCGGAGGGAGAGCAGAAAGCCGACGAGGCCAAGCGGAACATCGACCGCGTCCGGACCTTCATCGGGTACCGGGAGTATCCAAAGTACGGCATGGTCAGCCGCTACTTCGTGTACAAGCAGGCCCTGCTGGAGGAGGCCGGCCGCCTCGTGCAGGCCCATGTGCTTCGTGAGAAGGAGGACATCTTCTACCTCAGGTTCCAGGAGCTCCACGACGTCGTGCGCACGAACCACGTGGATGATCAACTCATCCCCCAGCGCATGGACGCGTTCCGGTCGTATCAAGCGCTGACGCCGCCCCGAGTGCTCACGTCGGATGGCGAGGTCATCACCGGGGCGTACCGACGCGATGACGTGCCGGCCGGCGCGCTCGTCGGCCTGCCGGTCTCCGCCGGGACCATCGAGGGGCGGGCGCGAGTCATCCTGGACATGGCTGAGGCCGACCTCGAACCGGGCGACATCCTGGTGACCGCCTACACGGACCCCAGCTGGACACCCCTGTTCGTCGCGATCACGGGCCTGGTGACGGAGGTCGGTGGCCTGATGACCCACGGCGCGGTGATCGCACGGGAGTACGGCTTGCCGGCCGTCGTGGGGGTGGAACATGCCACCCGGCTGATCCGGGATCAGCAGCGGATCCGCGTCAATGGAACGGACGGGTACGTGGAGATCCTGCCCTGAAAGGTGAATGGCGAGGCCGGGATCATCCGGCGACATCCGGGTCACGGAGGTCCACGCAGATCATGCGCGGTCGCCGGGCGGTCTGGGGTCGTGAACATCCGTCCCGGAAGAAGGCCACCTGTGGGCCGACCACGAATCCCAGGACTCGAAGCCGTCGGGTGGTGGTGGAATTTCGCTTGAAGTGAGCTCTGACTCATCTGGCGCTTCGAATCGACCGGCCCAATCAGCGAGATCCTCGGGGGTCATGGGAAATGTTGATTGGGGAGAGGCGTCTTGTCGTCGCTGCACGCGACCGTGTTGCTCGATGGAATCAATCTGAAGGTATACGAGCTCGCAATTTGCCCCAGCCTCTGATGCGAGGAATCGCAATGCGGATCGCTCGTCTTTCGACCAGACACCAAAGTCCAGGATGACACTGATCCCCATTCGAAGGGCGCTTCGTGCGAGCGATATGAACCTGCCCTCCAGCACATCACGCTTGCCGTTGGCGTCGTTGTCACCGAACAAGGGGATCATCCATTCGTCGGGGGTGAGTCTCAGAGCGTGCTGCTGCCCCTCGAGCTCGCGTGCCCGAGTGGTCTTGCCCGAGCCAGGCAATCCAATCAGCACGTACAGGGTCGGCGGCGATGTTGGGCGCGATGGCACGAGTGTTCGCGAATGTCGCCTGAGCTGATCGCCGGCTTCGGCTGGTTGTGCATCGAAGGGCGCCGCCCGGTGACGGTCACCCGGGGATGGCATCGTTCGTTAGGTCTCGATCCTGCATCTCCCAGGTGTGGTCGAGCACGTGGTAAGCCGTGTGGCGGAGCAGGTACGGGATCGTCCAGTTGCCGAGCGGCTTGCCCTCCCTGTACCACGCGCGCATCGCATCGACGAATCGGTCGCGGTGCTGGACGAGCCCGTTCGGCGTCAGCAGGTCCTCCAGCTCGGACTTAGCCTTCACACGCTTCGAGAAGTCGCCACCCTCGTTCGCCAGGACGTGGCGAACGATCTGGTCACGGGAGCGGCCGCCGCCCCGGACACCCGGCCGGAGCTCTGCCGATACGCTCGCGGCCGTCTCGTCGAACTCGGCCCACGCCGCGCGGAGCAGCCGCACCTGGCGGTTGAAGGTCGGCCCGTCGAACGGCTCACGGTCGAGCGGTGAGGGCGCGAACGAGATGCCCCAGAAGTCGGTCGAGCCGACCCCCGGATACCGGCCAATGATGTGGAGGTCGGTCTGGGCCGCGAGATCTGATCCCAGCCGGACCCGCTTCGCGACCGGAAGGTAGCGAGGGACGTAGCGGGCGAGCTTCTCGACCGCCTGGTCCTCCGACTTGGCGCCCCGTTCAAGTCCCGGCCAGTCCGCCGCGACGGCGACCCAGCGCTTGCCCCTCGTTGGCTGTTCGATGAGTACGCGAAGCTCGGACATCACGGCTCATCGTACATGGCCTCGATGGCTGACACGCCGCGCGCTCACCGCCGCGGCGGAAGGCCGCGAGGGAGGCGCTGCGAAGGTGATGAGACTCTCGCATGCCAGAGGGTTCGGTTATGTCGCCGGACGCTGCTTTGGTCAGATAGTTCGCGCCCACTCGTCCACGGCGGACGCAGCACGGCCAGTCGGAGTGAACCCTCGGCTGCGATAGAGCCTGTGCGCACGCTCGTTGCCTTTGTCGGTCAAGAGGTGAACGCACGAGCAGCCTCGCGCTTTCGCCCCTGCGAGAACGGCGTCAAGCAGAGCGCCACCGATTCCCTGGCTCCACTGCTCGGGGACGACGAACAGGAGTGCGAGGAAGCAGCCGCCTGGACCATGAGGCCCCAAGCCGTACTGAGCATGCAGGAACTCAGCGGACGCCATCCCAACCACTGCAGTCTCATCCGTCGCGACGAAGAACCACGAGCCGGTGTCGCATAGCTGCGCCGTGACCTGGTCGAGCCGCGCGGCTCTCTCCGGCCAGACGTAGTTGCGGAGAGCAAGATTCGACGCTTCAAAGTCGGAAACAGCGGCATCGACATCTACCGCCTGACCCGCCCGAATCTGAATCGCCACACCAAGAGACTACGTGAGCGAATCTAGCGCGTCCTCTTACAGGCAGGCCACGGCACACCATGATGGGCAAGCCTGACCTCGCCTGGCTCTCACTCGGCATCTCGCTCGCTGGTGGCCTTAGGGCCTCGCGCGCCCGAGATTCCGACCGCCCTCCCCCGATCCAGTGTCGCCATTCGCGCGTGCCGTGCGGCTCGATCTCGCTCACGGGTCGCTCATACAGGCAGTGGCGATGTGGGCGAGACCGACGTGGCCCGAGACCGCGACCTGCTGTGCATCACATCGACAGGTAGCGGTGAGTGGGTCCACGTATCCCGGTGTATCGGCGCACCCTTCCGACCTAGTCAAGCCGGTGACCGGTCTCCCCGACCTCTCGGCCGAGACCTCGTCCCACGGCCGCTCGGCGCCGACCCGGACGAAACCGGCCCGGCGCAGCATCCTGGCGGACCCGACGTTGTGCTCGGCTACCGGGGCGGACAGCGGCCGGGTGGAGTTCGAGACGGGCGTGATGCGGGACGGACGGTTGGTCTCGCGCAAGGCGCGGCTCGTTCTCGACAAGGGCGCGTACTGCGGCGAGGGCGGATTCCTCGGGCAAATGGCCGCGATGCACGCGTGCGGTCCTTACGTGATCGACCACATCTTCGTCGAGGCGTTCCTCAACTACACGAACCAGCAGCCGTCGGGCTCGGTGCGCGCGCCCACCGCGCCGCAGGTCTGCTGGGGCCTCGAGCAGCACATGGACGAGGTCGCGGCCGCGATCGGCATGGATCCGATCGAGCTCCGGCGGAAGACCCTGATCGAGGAGGGCGCAGAGGGCCCCACCCGCCAGGTCTTCGAGCACGTGGGTGTGAAGGACACGCTCGAGAAGGCGCTCGAGATGATCGGCGACGAGGTCGATCTGCCGGACGACGAGGCGATCGGCGTCGCCGTGGGATGGTGGCCATGCATGCCGGCGCCGTCGGGCGCGTACCTCCAGATGAACGCCGACGGTAGCGCCACGATCGTGACCGGGGCACAGGAGAATGGCAGCGGCGCCGTCATGGCGATGCCGGTGTTCGTTTCGCAGGAGCTCGGCATCACACCCGAAGAGGTCTCCCTCGTGTATCAGGACACCGGTGTCGCGCCGTGGGATATGGGTTCCTGCAGCTCGCAGACCACCTTCAACAGCGGCCGCGCGATCCTCGCCGCCGCGGCCGAGGTGCGCGAGCAGCTCCTGGACACCGCGGCAGACAAGCTGGAGGCGGATCGCGCCGACCTCGAGCTGGCGGATGGCGTGGCGCGCGTGAAGGGCTCGCCCGACCGGTCGATCAGCATCGCCGACATGGTCGGCGAGATCGGAACCGTGCACGGGAAGGGATCGGGTGACGTCCCCGACGTGCCTACCGGCGACACGGGCGGCTGCGTCGGGCGTCTCGGCTTCGAGACGTTCCTTGCGCCGGAGCTGATCACCCAGGCCGCGCACGTGAAGGTCGATCGGGACACGGGTGTCGTTCGCGTGTTGCGGATCGCCGCCGCGCACGACTCGGGACGGATCCTCAACAAGATCGGCGCCGACGGACAGGTCTACGGCGGCGTGGTGATGGGCGTCGGCCTCGCGTTGTCGGAGGGCACG
>JBKPBM010000187.1:0-3382 GCA_046744325.1 Actinomycetota bacterium
CTGATGTCCATCCAGAACGAGCTGAACCGGCTGTTCGGACGGACCTATGCCGGAACCGAAGGAGCGGTGGGGACGAGCGCCGGCGGAGCCTGGGTGCCGCCGATGGACATCTACGAGACCGAGGACAGGTTCGTGGTGAGCCTGGAGCTGGCCGGGGTCGACCCCGAGGCCGTGGAGGTCAGCGTGGAGGACTCCACGCTGACCGTGAGCGGGGAGCGGAGCTTCTCCCGTGAGATCCCGGAGGAGCAGTTCCATCGGGTGGAGCGGCGGTACGGGCAGTTCGTGCGGTCGCTGTCTCTCCCGCCGACGGCCGACGCCGACGGGATCGAGGCGCGCTTCGACCAGGGCGTCCTCACGATCGAGGTCCCGAAGGCGGAGCAGGCGAAGCCCAGGAAGATCACGGTCAAGGCGACGGGGTGAGCGAGCGCATGGATCAGGGCGATCAGGGGAAACGCCGGCCGGAGCAGGACGGGCCCCGCCGGGTCAAGGTGACCGATCGGCGTCGCTTCCATGCAGAGGACGCCGCCGCGCGCGCGAAGTTCGAGGGAGCCGAAGACGTTGCTCCCGAGGGCCATGATGGGGTGATGGTCGAGCCGCCTGTGGTTGAGCCGGGGGGCGGCTCGGTCCGGGGCGCGGCGGAACCACCGTCGACGGAAGCCCCGGACGCCGAGGAGCTGCGCCGGCAGGCCGAGGAGTACCGCGACCACCTCCAGCGCCTGAAGGCCGAGTTCGACAACTACCGCAAGCGGGTGCTCCGGGAGCAGACCCACGCCGTGGAGATGGCCTCCGAGCCGCTCATCCGCAGGCTGCTCGAGGTGCTCGACGAGTTCGACCTGGCCCTGATGGCCGCCGAGCAGAAGCCGGACTTCGACAAGTTCCTGCACGGGGTGGAGCTGGTCTACGGCAAGCTCCTGGACAGCCTGAAGGCGGAGGGGCTCGAGCGGATCGAGGCCGAAGGCAAGCCCTTCGACCCCGCGGTGCACGAGGCACTGATGCAGACGGGCGAGCCGGAGGGCGAGCCCGTCGTCGGCGACGTGTTCCGCCAGGGATACACCCTTCGCGGGCGGGTCATCCGGCCGGCGGGGGTGAAGGTGGTTCGGAGGTAAGGGGAACGGATCGAGGGAGGCGAGAAGGTGGCCAACGGCGACATCCGCCGGGAGTGGTTCGACAAGGACTACTACCAGACCCTCGGGGTACCCAAGAACGCCACCCCGGCCGAGATCAAGAAGGCCTATCGCAAGCTTGCCCAGAAGTTCCATCCGGACGCCAACCCCGGCAACAAGGAGGCCGAGGACCGGTTCAAGGAGGTCTCCTCCGCCTACGACGTGATCGGGGACCCCGAGAAGCGCCCCCAGTACGACCGGGTCCGGGAGATGGCGGCCTCGGGGTTCGGGGGCTTCGGGGGATTCCCGGGCGGCGGGGTCGGTCAGGGCGGTCGACGGGTCCGGGTCGAGGGATTCCCCTTCGGAGCGGAGGGCTACTCCGACGTGGGCGACCTCTCCGACCTGTTCAGCGTGTTCACGGGCCGGGGCCGGGGGCGGGGCGGGGCTGTCCACACGGCGAGGCGGGGTGCGGACCTGGAGACCGACGTCAGCGTGTCGTTCGAAGAGGCGATGAGTGGGACCACCGTGCCCCTGCGCATCCAGGGACCGGCCCCCTGTCCGACCTGCGGAGGGTCGGGGGCCGAGCCCGGCACCGTGCCGGAGGTCTGCCCGGAGTGTGGGGGGACGGGGGCGGTGGCCCAGAACCAGGGCGTGTTCTCGTTCTCCCGGACCTGCCCACGGTGCCGGGGCACCGGCCGGATCGTGGAGCACCCGTGCCACGAATGCCACGGGCAGGGCAGCGTTCGGCGCACCCGCGAGTTCTCCGTCCGGATCCCGGCGGGGGTCAGGGACGGGCAGCGCATCAGGGTGACCGGCCGAGGCGAGTCGGGGCCGGCGGGCACCCTTGCCGGCGACCTCTACGTCCGGGTCCGGGTGGAGCCGCACCCCGTGTTCGGGCGGCGAGACTCGGACCTGACGGTTGAGCTCCCGGTGAGCTACCCGGTGGCGGCCCTGGGCGCGGAGATCCCGGTGCCGACCCTCAACGGCTCGGTGACCCTGAAGGTCCCACCCGGCACGCCGACGGGCAAGACTTTCCGGATCCGGGGCCGGGGGGCTCCCCGACCGAAGAAGGCCGGGAACGGCGACCTGCTGGTGACGGTTCGCGTCGAGGTCCCGACCAAGCTGGGGAAGGAGGAGCGCGAGCTGCTCAAGCAGCTCGGTGACGCGCAGAAGGTCGGCCCACGCGACCGGTGGGCGACCCGATGAGGTGGTGAGACGGACGATGGGCAAGCGAAGGGGGGGAGACCGCGGCAGCGGACCCGAACGGCGCATGGGCGATCCACAGGATCGTGCGGTCTACATCATCAGCGTGGCGGCGGAGCTCGCGGGGGTGCATCCGCAGACCCTTCGCATCTACGAGCGCAAGGGCCTGCTCAGGCCGGCCCGGACCGCGGGCAACACCCGCCGGTACTCCCAGCGGGACATCGAGCGCCTGCAGACGATCCAGCGCCTGACCCAGGACCTCGGCGTCAACCTTGCCGGGGTCAGGATGATCGTGGAGATGGAGGGCGAGATCGAGCGGATGCGCCGCCGGGTCGAGCGGATGACCCAGGAGATGGAGGCGGCACGGCGCCGGATGCAGCAGGAGATGGAGCGCATGCGCCTGCACCACCCGAGCGGGGAGATCGTCCCCCTGCGCTCCGTCGAGCGGATGCGCCGCCAGATCGAGGTCAAGACCCGAGAGCGAGGCGCGGCCTCGAGGGGACCCATCGCCGTGGGTCCCGTCGTCGCCGGGGACGCCATGGAGGAGACGAGCTGAGGTCATGGATCCGAACAAGCTGACGCTGAAGTCGCAGGAGGCGCTCCAGGCGGCGCAGGAGCTGGCCAGGGCACGCAACCACCAGCTGGTGGAGCCCGTCCACGTCCTGTTCGCGCTGCTGTCCGACCCCGAGGGCGTGGTCTATCCCCTGTTGCAGAAGCTCGGCCTGTCCCCGCGGGTGGTGCGCGACCGGACCGAGGAGTTGCTGGCCCGCATCCCCAAGGTCTACGGGGCTGCCGCGCAGGAGCTGTACCTCTCGGCGCCCACCCGGCAGCTCCTTGATCGCGCGTTCTCCGAGGCGGCCGCGCTCACCGATGAGTACGTCTCCACCGAGCACCTGCTCCTCGCGCTCATGGACGGGGCCACCGGCGACGTGGGGGCGCTGCTGCGTTCCGCCGGGCTGACCCGCGACGGGGTGCTGGCGGCGCTGGCGGACATCCGCGGCCGCCAGCGCGTGACCGACCAGACCCCCGAGGAGAAGTACCAGGCACTCGAACGGTACGGGCGCGACCTCACCGAG
>JBKPBM010000372.1:0-3551 GCA_046744325.1 Actinomycetota bacterium
TCGATGGTCAGTACCGCACCCGCCTGCCCATGAAAGACTCCCCGGCCGCCCGCGCCGCCGTTCCGCGACTGGTGTCGGCGAGGGGGTAGCCACGGCCGAGACGGTCGTCCTGGAGGGGGGAACGGTCGTCCGTTCGCTGGCCCCGCCGATCGAGGTGACGCGGGCCGACGTCCACATCGAAGGGGGGCGGGTGGCGTCGGTCGGGCCGGAGATCGACCATGCCGCTGGCGCCACCACCATCGATTGCTCCGGGTGCCTGATCCTGCCCGGGAACGTCAACGCCCACACCCACCTGTACTCGTCGCTCGCCCGGGGCATCCCCTACCGGCTCGATCCGCCGACGAACTTCGTGCAGATCCTTCAACGGGTGTGGTGGCGACTGGATCGGGCCCTCGACCAGGAGAGCATCAGGGCATCGGCGCTGGTCGGAGGCGTGGAGGCACTGCTGGCGGGGACGACGACCGTCATCGATCACCACGCGTCGCCGAACGCCATCGACGGCTCGCTGGACGTGATCGCCGACGCCCTGGAGGAGGTCGGCCTTCGATCGATCCTGTGCTACGAGGTCACCGACCGCGACGGGCTCGAGCGAGCCTCGGAGGGGATCGAGGAGAACCGCCGGTTCCTCAAGGCGACCACGGGCCGGCCGCTGTCCCGAGGCATGGTCGGAGCCCACGCGTCGTTCACCCTGTCCGAAGACACGCTGGCCGGATGCGTGGAAGTCGCCCATGACGCGGCTGGCGGCATCCACATCCACGTGGCAGAGGACCTTGCGGACCAGGGCGACGCCGAGGCGCGGTTCGGGATGCCGGTGGTCGAACGGCTGGCGGCGGCCGGGGCCCTCACGGATCGAAGCCTCACGGCCCACTGCGTCCACGTGCATCCGACCGAGATCTCGCTGATCGCCCAGTCCGGAGCGGCGGTGGCCCACAACGCCCGCTCGAACATGAACAACGCCGTGGGCCGTGCGCCGGTGGAGGCGCTCGGCCCGCGCGTCGCGCTGGGCACCGACGGGATCGGGTCCGACATGTTCGCCGAGTCCCAGGCGGCGTACTGGCGACTGCGCGAAACGGTGATGGTGGCGTCGCCGGAGCGCACGCTGGCCCGCTTGGCGGAGGGAGCCCGCATCGGCGGGACGGCATTCGACGAACCGGCCCTCGGCCGGATCGAACCGGGCGCGCCGGCCGACCTCGTGGTCCTGGACTACCCCGCGCCGACGCCCGTTGAAGGGGGTTCCATCGCGGGGCACTGGATGTTCGGCCTCTCCTCGGGCCGTGTCCGAGACGTGGTGGTGAACGGCGAAGTGGTGCTCAGGGATCGGCGGTCGACCCGGCTCGATCAGGCCAAGGTGGCGGACGAAGCCGGGGGCGTGGCGAGCCGGCTGTGGGACCGCGTGGAGGCGATCGACCCTCACCCCTTCGAACCGGCGAGGGTTTCTCGATGACCGTGTCCAGCGAGGGCCGGATGGCGCTGTACCTCCAGGACGCCCACCCCATCCGTGAGGCCATGGAGTACGTGCGAATGGCCGAGGCCCGTGGGTTCGAGGCGGTGTGGCAGGCGGAGAGCCGGCTGGTCCGCGAGGCCACCGTGCCCATGGCCGCCTTCGCCGCGGTGACCGAGAAGATCAGGGTGGGGTCGGGGGTGGTGAACACGTGGACCCGGAACGTCGGGCTCCTGGCCGCCACGTTCGCCACCCTGGACGACCTGGCGCCCGGGCGGGTGATCCTCGGGATCGGGGCCTGGTGGGAGCCCCTCGCCTCGAAGGTCGGCGTCGACCGGCGCAAGCCGTTGGAGGCGATGCGCGAGGTGGTCGACGTGACGCGCCGGCTGCTGGCGATGGAACGGGTCACCTTCCACGGCGAGTTCGTCAGCGTCACCGATATCGAGCTGGACGTGGTGCACGGGAACCGCTCGCCCCGGGACGTGCCCATCTACGTCGGCGCGACGGGAATGAAGATGATGGAGCTGGCCGGCGAGATCGGGGACGGGGTGCTCCTGAACTACCTGGTCTCACCGGCGTACAACGCGCGGGCCCTGGACGCGCTGGCGGCAGGGGCCGCCCGGGCCGACCGCCGGGTCGAGGACGTGGACCGTCCGCAGCTCGTGGTCTGTTCGCTGGACGTGGATCGCGACCGGGCGCTCGACCGCGCGCGGGAGCTGGTCACGCAGTATCTGGGGCAGCAGCCGCACATCATGAAGGCGAGCGGGGTCGACCAGTCGCTGCTGGACGACATCGGCAGGTTGCTGACCTGGCCCGCGGGGCCCGAGGAGATCCGCCGCGCCATGAAGCTCGTTCCCGACGAGGTGGTCCAGATGATCACCGCCTCGGGCACGCCCGACGAATGCCGGGCCAAGGTGCGCGAGTACATCGACGCCGGGTGCACCTGCCCGGTCCTGTATCCGCTGGGCGACGACGTGACCGCGATGATCGACGCGTTCGCCCCCGACGTGGCCGCCCTTCGCTGATGGACGTGTACCTGCCCCGGACGCTGGAGGAGGCGCTGGCCCAGAAGTCCGAGCACCCGGAGGCCATGCCCATCTCCGGCGGGACCGACGTGATGGTGGAGCTGAACTTCGACCGCCACCGGCCCGAGGCGATCATGGACCTCACCCGCGTCGGCGAGCTGGGGACGTGGTGGCGCGAGGACGGTTCGCTCTTCCTGGGCGCCGGCATGACCTACACGCACATCATGCGGGAGCTGAAGGACTTCCATCCCCTGGTCCAGGCGTCGCGCACGGTCGGTTCGCCGCAGATCCGGAACCGGGGCACGGTGGGCGGGAACCTGGGGACGGCTTCACCCGCCGGCGACGCCCTTCCCGTGCTGGCCGTCTACGACGCCGAGGTCGTCCTTGCCAGCGCCTCCCGGGGTCAGCGCTCGCTCCCCTGGAACGAGTTCCTGGTCGGGGTGAAGAAGACCGCGATGGAACCGGACGAGCTGATCCTCGGAGCTCGGTGGAAGGCGATCCGGGGGCCGGGGTCGTTCTCGAAGATCGGCACCCGCAACGCCATGGTCATCTCGATGGCCGGGCTGTGCCTGGCGGTGGACGAGGACGGCCGAACGATCCGCGTGGCGCTGGGGTCGGTGGCTCCCACCATCGTTCGCGCGCCGGAGGCGGAGGCGCTGGCGGCCCGGGCCATGGAGGACGCCGGGGCATGGGACGACCCCTCCGCCGCCCTTCCGCAGAACGTCCTGGACGACTTCAGCGCGCTGGTCGCCTCGGCGGCCCGGCCGATCGACGATGTCCGCGGGACCGCCGCCTATCGCCGCTACGCCTGCTCCGTGCTGGCCCGGCGAGCGCTGTCGTGGGCCCTTGAGGATCGCCGGCCCATTCAAGGGGAAGCGTAGGTGCTGGTCAGAGCGACGGTCAACGGCGAGCCGCGGGAAGCCGACGTGTGGGAGGGCTCCAGCCTCCTGGCCATGCTGCGCGACCAGCTTGGGTTGCCCGGTTCGAAGAACGCCTGCGAACAGGGGGAGTGCGGATCCTGCTCGGTCTGGCTGGATGGGGAGCTGGTGTGCTCGTGCCTGGTCCTAGCGGCCCAGGCCCATGAC
>JBKPBM010000063.1:0-2138 GCA_046744325.1 Actinomycetota bacterium
ACCCCAGGTTGAATCGGATCAGTCCGTACGCGCCCACCTTGATCACCACCGAAGCCAGGGCCAGCGAGCCGGCCGTGGGCGCCTCGGTGTGGGCGTCCGGGAGCCACGTGTGCAGCGGGACCAGCGGCGTCTTCACCGCGAAGGCGACGAAGAAGGCCAGGAACAGCCACCGCGCCGTGGTTGCCGGCAGGCTGAGGTGCTGGAGCTGCCGGAAGTCGAACGTGGTGTGCCCCAGCTGCGACCCGGCCAGGAAGTACAGGAACAGGATCCCCACTAGCAGGAACGCCGACCCGGCCATGGTGAACAGGAAGAACTTCACCGCGGCGTAGATCCGCCCGGCGCTCCCCCACTGCCCGATGATCAGGTACATGGGGAACAGCAGCGCCTCGAAGAAGAAGAAGAACAGCAGCAGGTCGATGGCCAGGAACGACCCGATCATGGCCGTCTCCAGGATCAGGAAGGAGACCATGAACAGCTTGACCTGGTTCTCGATCCGCCACGACACCAGCACCCCGGCCGGCATCAGGAACGTCGTCAGAAGCACCAGGAACAGGCTGATCCCGTCGACGCCCAGCGTGTAGCCGAAGTTGAGCGAGCGCACCCACGTGGCGTGGTCGACCAGCTGGAATCCCGGCTGGTTTGTGTGGAACGCGGCGAGGATCCCCAGCGAGAGCCCGAACGTCACCACGGTCACGGCCAGGGCGCCCAGTCGAAGCTCGCGAACGGCGCGGCCGGGCACGAAGGCCAGGACCACCGCCCCGGCCGCCGGCGCGAAGGTCACCACGGTGAGCCAGGGGAAGTGGTCCACCTAGAACCTCACCGCCAGGTACCACAGAATGCCCACGGCGCCGGCCAGGAAGGCCAGGGCGTAGTTCCGGACCAGCCCGGTCTGCACCCGCCGGCCCCCGCTGGCCAGTCCACGGAACATCCGCCCTAATCCGTTCACCGCGCCGTCGACCACGCGCGCGTCCACCACGTACGCGGCGAAGGCCGCGCCCAGCTTGGCCGGTGCCACCAGGACGTTCGAGTACACGTCGTTGACGAAGAACCCGTGCTGCAGCGTGCTCTTCGTGCGCCAGAGTCGGAGCCGGAGCGCCTGCCAGTCGATCCGCCTCGAGAGATAGACGAAGAAGGCGATGCCGATCCCGACCAGCGCGACGACGACCGAGACGACCGACAGCACCACTTCCGACGGACCGGCCACGGCCTCTCTCGTCGGGCCGACCACCGGCGTGAGGAACTTGGGGATGGCCCCGGTCGTCGCCGACAACCCCAGCACCCCGGCCGCCGCGGCACCGAGGGCCAGCAGTACCAGGACCGTGCGCATCTTCGGTGGCGGATCGTGGGGGTGCCCGTCGTAGCGCGGCTCGCCGAAGAAGGCCAGGAAGGTTCCCCTCGACTCGTAGACCGCGGTGAGCAACGCGCCGAACAGGGCCGCGTACCACAGACCGATTCGCCCGCTCTGGCTGGCCGACGCGACCACCTGGTCCTTGGCGAAGAACCCGGACAGCGGCGGGATCCCGGCCATGGCCAGCCACCCGATCACCCAGGTGGAGGCGGTGAGCGGCATGACCTTGCGCAGGCCCCCCATCTTCATCAAGTCGGTCTGATCGTCCGGCAGGCCGTGCATCACGCTCCCTGCGCCCAGGAACAGCAGCGCCTTGAAGAAGGCGTGGGAGACGAGCAAGAAGATCGCCGCCGCGTAGGCCCCCATCCCCGCGCCGAAGAACATGAACCCGAGCTGGCTGATGGTGGAGTACGCCAGCATCCGTTTGATGTCGTCCTGGCCGATGGCCGAGAACCCGGCGTAGATGGCGGTGACGATCCCGACGATGGCCACGATGGTCAGCGCGGTCCCCGACTGTTCGAAGATCGGGTGGGTCCGGACCACCAGGTACACGCCGGCGGTGACCATGGTGGCGGCGTGGATCAGGGCCGAGACCGGCGTGGGGCCCTCCATGGCGTCGGGCAGCCACACGTGCAATGGCATCTGGGCCGACTTCCCCACCGCGCCGGCGAAGAGCAGCAGCGAGATGACGGTGGCGGACCCGTTGGCGAGGCCGGACGCGCCATGGAACACCGCGTCGAAGTCGAGGGTGTGGAAGTGGACCCAGATGAGGACGATGCCGATCAGGAAC
>JBKPBM010000160.1:0-5097 GCA_046744325.1 Actinomycetota bacterium
GGTTGGGCGCGTGGTCGGTGACCGCGTAGTAGGCGTACTTTCGTTCTCGAGCCGCGGCGACCATCTGCTCGAGTGTGGACAACCCGTCGGTGAGGGTCGTATGCGTGTGAAGGTCGCCCCGAAGGTCCTTCAGCTCGATGAGCGTGGGCAGCTCGCCGTGCAAGGCGGCGTCGATCTCCCCGCGGTCCTCCCGGAGCGTCGGGGGGATCCAGGGCAGCCCGAGACGCTCGTAGACCTCCTCTTCCGTCTGGGCGACGATGAGCTTGCCGGACTTCGCTTCGAACAACCCGTACTCCGACAGCTTCAGTCCCTTACGAACGGCGATCTCCCGGGTCCGGATGTTGTGGGCCTTGGACCCGGTGAAGTACTGGAGCGCGGCCCCCCAGCAACCCGGGGGAACCACCCGGAGGTCCACCTGCAGACCTTTCGTGGTCCGGATGGAGGTCTTCGTCTCACCACGGGCGATGACCCGTTCCACCGAGGGGAGGGTGGCGAAGGCCTCCATCACGGGTGCCGGCGTCTCGGATGCCGCCAGGATGTCGATGTCGCCGATCGTCTCCGCCATCCGCCGTAGCGACCCCGCGTACGTGCAGTTCACGCACCCCTTCACCGATCGAAGTTCGCTCAGGATCTCCTCGGCCAGGTCCATGGCCACCCCGAGCTGCACCCGGTCGCGCGACTGCTGCATCAGCGAGATGCCCCGCACGATGTTCTCCTCCGTCTTCGCCCCGAAGCCCTTCAGGCCCTTCAGCCGGCCCTCGTCGATGGCGTCGGCCAGCTCCTCGACCGAGGCGATGCGCAGGTCGCGGTACAGGAGCATGGCCTTCTTGGGGCCCAGCCCGGGGATCGAGATCATCTGCCGGACCCCGGCGGGAACCTGGGCCCGCAGCTCCTCGAGGGCGTTGATGGACCCCTTCTCGAAGTACTCGTGGATCTTCTCGGCGATCGACTTCCCCACGTTGGGGATGCCCAGGATGCCCTTCAGGTCGAGCGTCGACAGTTCGGCGTGGTAGCCACCGACCGACCGGGCGGCCTTCTCGTAGGTGCGCACCCGAAAGGCGTCGCCGCCGGAGATGGCCATGAGGTCGGCGTACTCCTGGAGCAGGGCTTCGACGACCTCGTTCGAACGGGCCATGCCGCGATTGTAACGAGGGGCGGTGCGACGCTCCCTACAGGCGATCGAGCAGCCAGGCGAGCAGCGCCTTCTGGCTGTGCAGGCGGTTCTCGGCCTGGTCCCACACCACCGAATGTGGCCCGTCGAGCACCTCGTCGGTGATCTCCTGCCCCCGGTGCGCCGGCAGGCAGTGCATGACGATGGCGTCGTCCTTCGCCGCCGCCACCGCCGCCTGGTTGAGCTGGTAGTTCTGGAACACGAGCATCCGCTCCGCCGCCTCGGCCTCCTGGCCCATCGAGGCCCAGACGTCGGTGTACAGGACGTCTGCGCCACGGCACGCATCCGCGGCCTCATGGAGCACCTCGGCGGCGCCCCCCGTCTCCTCCCCGATCTCCTGGGCCCGCTGGACGACCTGCGGGATGGGCTCGTACCCGGGAGGGGTGGCCACCCGAACGGTCATCCCGCACTTCGCTCCCCCCAGCAGGAGCGAGTGGGCCACGTTGTTGCCATCGCCCAGGTAGACGAGGACCAGACCGGCGAGATCGCCCTTGTGTTCCCGGATGGTGAGGAGATCGGCCAGGCACTGGCAGGGATGCTCGAAGTCCGAGAGGGCGTTGACGATGGGAACCGTGGCCGTGCGGGCCAGGCCCTCGAGGCGCTCTTGCCCGAAGGTGCGCAGGACGACGGCGTCCACATAGCGCGACAGCACCCGGCCGGTGTCCTCGATCGTCTCGCCCCGGCCGAGCTGGAGCTCGGAGGCGCCCAAGGCCAGAGGGTGCCCTCCCATCGAGGCGATTGCCACCTCGAAGGACACCCGTGTCCGGGTGGACGGCTTCTCGAAGACCATGGCCACGGACAGGCCGGACAGGCGTTCCCGGTGGTCCTCGGGCGCGGCCTTGACCTTGGCGGACAGCTCCAGGAGGTCGGCCAGCTCGGCAGTGGTGAGATCGTCGACGGACAGGAAGTTCCGTGTCATGGCGGCGTCATCCTACTGGGCCCGCAGCTCCGCGCCGAAGTCGCGACCCAGCCGTTCGACGATGGCCCGGACCGCATTGTCCGCCTCCGCGTCGGTCAGGGTCCGGTCGGAGGCGCGGAAGTCCACCGAGAAGGCCAGGCTCTTCTTCCCCTCCGGCACCGCGCCTCCGCGGAACACGTCGAACAGCCGAACGGAGCCAACCAGGTCCCCACCGGCGTCCACCAGCGCCGCGCGAAGGCCCTCCGAAGGCACCGCCTCGTCCACCATGAAGGCAAGGTCCCGCCGGACCGGGGGGAACCGGGGGACGTCGCGGTACGGGTCCGCCACGGACATCGCTCGGGCCAGCCCGCCGATCGAGAGCTCGGCGAACTCGGTCTCGCGCGGAAGGTCCAGCTCGCGGGCCACGCCAGGATGGACCTCGCCCACCACTCCGACCGCAGTCCCGGCGGCCAGGACCACCGCCGAGCGAGCCGGGTTGAGCGGGGGCGGCCCCGGATCGCCCAGCGACCAATCGGAGACGCCCAGGCCCTCCATCAGGGCTTCGAGGACCCCCTTGGCATCGAAGAAGTCGAACGGACGGTCCTCGCCGGGGAACCCCGAGCCGGTCGTCCCCGCCATGGCGAAGGCCACCAGCTCAAGCTCCTCGAGCGTATCGTTGGGGACGAAGGCGTGGCCCAGCTCGAACAGCGCCGGGCCCCGCACCCCGCGGGACAGGTTCCATCGGAGCCCGCGCAGCAGGTTCGGGACCAGGCTGGTTCGCAGGAAGCCATCCTCCGCGGAGAGCGGGTTCGCCAGCCTCACGGCGCCCCCGGCTCCCATCAGTTCGAGGTCCGCCTGCGACGCGAAGCTGTACGAGAGGCTCTCCCGCAGCCCCGCGTGGAGCAGGGCCGACCGGATCCGGCGCCGGAGCGCGTAGCCGGGGCCGACGCCGCCCGGCTGGTGGATGGCGGGGAGGGTCGAGCCGATCCGGTCGTAGCCCTGGACCCGGGCCACCTCCTCGATCAGGTCGGGCTCGCGCTCCAGGTCTCCCCGGAATCCCGGGATGACGACCTCCACATCGTCCCCTGCCCCGTCGCCAGCCACCGTGGTGGTCTCCATCCCCAGCTGCCCGAACGCTGCCTGGATGTCGCCGCCGGACACCGGGTGTCCGAGGAGAAGAGAGGCCCGAGAGGGCCTGACCCGGAGGCGTCGGCGGGAGGATGGCTCGCCCGCGTCCACGCTCCCGGCCAGCACCGAGCCACCCGACCATTCGACGATCAGGCCGGCCGCTCGGCCTGCGGCTGGCTCGACCGCCTCGGGATCGGCACCCCGGGCGAACCGGGCCGACGCCTCCGTCTGCAGCCCCAGCCGCGCCGCCGTCCTGCGGACGCCGAGCCTGTCGAAGTGCGCGCTCTCCAGCAGGACGTCGGACGTGGAGGCGGAGACTTCGGCCGACGCCGAGCCCATGACCCCGGCGACGGCGACCGCCTTGGCGTGGTCGGCGATCACTAGGTCGTCGGAGGAGAGGCGCCGCTCCACATCGTCCAGGGTCACCAGCCGCTCGCCCTCCTCGGCCCGGCGGACGATGATCCCGGCGCCGTCCAGGCGGTCCAGGTCGAACGGGTGAAGGGGCTGGCCCGTCTCCAGCAGCGCATAGTTCGTGGCGTCGACGACGTTCGAGATGGCGCGCATGCCCATCGCGGTCAGGCGGGCCTGAGCCCGGATCGGAGCGTCCCCCACGGCCACGCCGCGGATCACCCGCGCGACGTACCGCGGGCACCGCTCCAGATCGAGGATCTCCACGGTGGCCGCCTCGCCCGCCTTCTCGATGCCCTCCCGGACCGAGGGGTCGTGGGCGGTGAACGGCACCCCGGTCGCGGCGGCCGCCTCACGGGCGACCCCGGCCACGGACAGCAGGTCCGGCCGGTTCGCCTTGACCTCGATGTCCAGCAACTCGTCGTCGAGCCCGAGGTAGCCGCGGACATCGGCGCCCACCGGGGCGTCAGCCGGCAGCACCAGGATCCCCTGATGGTCACCAGAGATCCCAAGCTCCCGGGGTGAGCACAGCATGCCCTCGGAGACCACCCCCCGGATCTCGCGCCGGCCCAGCGGCTCGAGGAGGGCCGGGACGGTGGCCCCAGGCCCGGCCATCGGGACCGGGTCGCCGGGCCTCATGTTTCGAACCCCGACCACCAGCTCGTGCTCCGAGGAGCCGTCGGTGACCCGTGCCAGGCACAGCTTCTCCGAGTTCGGGTGGTCCCGCACGTCCAGGACCCGGGCCACCACCACCCCGGTCAGCCGCTCCCACGGCCGGAGGACCGCCTCGACCTTCACCCCCCGCGGCGTCAGCCGATCGGCCAGCTCCTCACCCGAGAGCTCGGTGGGGCAGAGCTCCCGGAGCCACGACATCAGGACCTTCATGCCCGCCGGCCTCTCACCCCAGCCCCTGGAACTGCTCGAGGAACCGGACGTCGTTCTCGTAGCACAGGCGGATGTCGGGCAGCCCGTAGACGGGGATGGCCGTTCGCTCGACGCCCATCCCGAAGGCGAACCCCGTGTAGCGCTCGGAGTCGTACCCCACGTTCTCCAGCACGTTCGGATGGACCATGCCCGCGCCCAGCAGCTCGATCCACCCCTCGAACTTGCACGTCCGGCAGCCCTCGCCCCCGCAGATGAAGCAGGACACGGCCATCTCCACCCCCGGCTCGACGAACGGGAAGAAGTCGGGGATGAACCGGGTGCGCAGGTCCGGCCCGAACATCTCGTGGGCAAAGGCGTCCAGGGTCCCCTTCAGGTCGGCCATGGACAGCCCTTCGTCGACCGCCAGGCCCTCGACCTGGTGGAACACTGGGGTGTGGGTGGGGTCGGGGGTGTCTTGCCGGAAACAGCGTCCGGGGGAGACGACGTAGACGGGCGGGTCCTGCGTCTGCATGGTCCGGATCTGCATCGCCGAGGTCTCCGTGCGAAGCAGCAGGTCCGGGTGGCCGGGGACGTCGAGGAAGATGGTGTCCCTGTCTCTTATACACAT
>JBKPBM010000313.1:0-5345 GCA_046744325.1 Actinomycetota bacterium
GGCGTACTCGGTGAACCACATGTTTCCATCCGGGCCGGGCGTGATCGTGAGGGGTCCGCTGAATCCCGCAGGCAGGGAGTACTCCGTGACGTCCCCGGATGGACTCACGGTAGCGATCTTCGACGCGTGGTATTCGGTGAACCACACGTTTCCGTCCGGGCCTGCGGCGATCCCCGTGGGAGTCGTGTCCGCGGTTGGGACCGGGATCTCGGTGATATTCCCCGCGGCGGTGACATAGCCGACCTTGTTCCCGAAGTACTCAGTGAACCAGAGGTTCCCATCCGCTCCCACCGCGATTCCGTAGGGCCCGCTGTTTGGCGTTGGGACTGAAAGCTCGGTGAAGCTGCCATCTGAAGCCAGCCTGCCGATCTTGTTCGCCTTGAAGTCGGTGAACCAGATACCCCTTCCCCCCCATGGCGTGAGCCGGTACGGCTGGCTGCTGCCCCACGGGACGGGGAATTCGGTGATCACCCCATCGGGGGTGATCCTGCCGATCTTGCCCGAGATCTCGGTGAACCAGACATTGCCGTCGCGCCCCGCCGCCGTCCCTACGGGGATGCTGTCCGGCGACGGAATGGTGAACTCGCTGATCTCGCCCCCTGGGGTGATCCGCCCGATCTGTCCGGTCTCGATCTGAGCGAACCAGAGGTTCCCATCCGGACCGGCGTTGATACCGACCGGGTAGGTCCCCGGCGTGGGGATCGCGTATTCCACGGTGTCGCCCAGGGTCGAGGACGTGGCTCGAGCAGCCCCCAAAGCATTCAGCGAGACTGAGACCAACAAGAGAAGGGTGAACAGGGCGAGCACTCGCGCGGGTCCGGTCGCCGAGTTCCGCGGACGGGAACGTCCACACTTCGCCAGGAATCGTGCCCAACCGCGCTTGATCGGCAAGTGCGCCACCCCTCCGTCGCGACCCTATGCCCGGGGGTCGCTGGATGGCAATATCGGCGGCGGCGATCGCGTCGTCTCGGCACGCGAGTGTGGATGCAGCCGATACACTCGGGCTGCGAGGCACCTTCCTCCCGCGAGAGTGGCGGAACCCGGTAGACGCGCCGGACTTAGGATCCGGTGCCCGAAAGGGCGTGGGGGTTCAACTCCCCCCTCTCGCACCCCCTCTGACCTGCGGAAACTCTCGCAGGTTGGCGATCCCGGTGCCCTTGGAGCCGGGCCCGGTGGTCACCTTGGTCCCGGTGCCTGACCGTGGCGAAGGTCAACTCGATGGGGTTGGACCGTCCCTGAACGCGTTGGCGTGATCGGCGACCCACTGTCGAAACGATCGCGGCGCCGACCCGAGGATGTCGAACACCGTCGAGGTGATGAACGCCGGCCTTCCGATCGTTGCGCCCCACGCGGCGAGCAGCATGTCCACGACCGGGCGCGGCCAGCTTCCCGCCGCCTCACGTCGAAACTCGTCCGGTGACAGCTCCTCAAATCTGATCCGACGCCCCACGACGTCACCAATGATGCTCACCTGCTCTGCCTGACTCAGTGACTCGGGGCCCGTGAGGACGTAGTCGCCTCCAGCGTGTCCGTCCTGATACAGGCTCAGCGCCGCGACGGCTGCCACGTCGCGGTCATCGACCGGTGCCGTCTCGGCCGCGCCGTACGGCCACCGGACGACACCGTCGGCGCGAATCGCGGTCGCCCACCACAACGATGCGTTCGACGCGAACATCCCCGGCCGGATGATCGTCGACTCGAGCCCGGCGGCCGCGATGAGCCGCTCGATCTCCGCGTAGAGCACCGCCATTGGATTGGGTTGCTGGAAGAACGGGTGCGGGGTCTTGTGCGGCGCTGAGAGAAAGACGACACGCCGCGCGTCGGTTGTGAGACGCTCGACCACTGCCGGAGCGGTCGTCGGCGGGGCGGTCCAGACGAGGAAGACGGCACCGACACCTCGCAGTCCTGCGTCGAGCGATTCGGGCACGGTGAGGTCGCCGGTGACGACCTCGACGTTCGCCGGCAGCGCCGCCGCGGCCTCGGAGCCATGCGTGAGCGCGCGGACCGGCACGCCCGCGTCAATGAGGAGGTCGACCACGACGCGCCCAACCCGGCCGGTCGCTCCCGTGACGAGCACCGGAGGCACTCGCGTCCGTGTCATGGGGACCTCGACGTCGCCCGTGGGAGGGGCACGGAGAGCAGCATGCCATCTTCCTGGGAGCGGATGAAGACCGGTACGAGGCGCTGCGTTGGTGACGGGGTTGATTCGAGGCGGCGGGTGACCGAACCGGGCGTCAGCGGCCGTCAGGCGTCGACCCGGCCCAGCGATCCGGCCTCCGGTTTGCGTATTCGAGGCGACTGGCGAGAGAGTGTCGCCGTTCGTGCTGTGGTGGGACGAGGGAAAGGAGGCAGTGGCATGTTCGGACCACGGACCCGTCTGCTGGCGATGCTCGGCGCGCTCCCCCTGCTGCTTGTGTCCGTGCGAGGAGCGGGCGCGACCACGGGGCTCGAGGGAGTTCCCACCTTCGGTCACGTGTACGTGATCATGGGGGAGAACACGGAGCTCGGCCAGATCAACTCCTCGGACGCTCCGTTCATCCTGGGCACGCTCAAGCCCGAGGCGGCCTGGCTGACGAACTACTTCGCGCTCACCCACTTCTCCGAGGCGAACTACGTGGGAATGACCTCGGGCCAGTTCACGGCGTGCCAGCAGTTCGACGGCTCGGCCGCGAGCTGCCACCAGGACATCGACAACCTGTTTGCGCAGCTCGACGCGGCCGGCGTCTCGTGGCAGAGCTGGATGGAGTCGATGCCCGACGCCTGCTACCTGACCAGCACAGGCAGCGCCAAGGACCAGAACCACTACGGGGCCAAGCACAACCCGGCCATCTTCTACGACGGGATCGAGAGCTCCACGGGGGTGTGGACCTCGGACCGGACACTGCTCTCGGCGGAGTGCCTGTCGAACGACATCCCGGCGGGGGGGATCGGCCCCAACGACATGAGCGCCTTCGATGCAGCTCTTCAGGCTGGGACGACCGCTTCCTTCAACTTCGTCGTTCCGAATGAGTGCGAGGACGCCCATGACAACTGCAAACCCCAGGGCAACCCGGTCTCGCAGTTCGACGACTTCCTGGCCCGCGAGGTCCCGATGATCCAGACCTACGACCCGCAGGCGTTGATCATCGTGACGTTCGACGAGGGGACCTCGAACCGCGGCGGGGGTCACGGCCACCAGTTCTCCGGTGGGGGGAACGTCGCCTGGTTCGCGTTGGGCGACCAGGTCACGCCCGGGGTCTACGACGCGACCTACGACCATTACAGCTTCCTGCGCACGCTCGAGGACGGCTACGGCATCTCGGATCATCTGGGCGGCGCGGGAAGCGCCGTGCCGATCACTGGGATCTGGAGCTAGCACCCCGGACCGACCGCAACCCATCGAACACCCCGTGGGCCGGTACCCTGTGGGGATGGCCGAGCGGACCGGTCCTCGGATCAAGGTCACCACCAACGGCCCCTACCAGGTGGAGGGGGCGGTCCCGCTTGCCCGGCAGATCATCGAGCCGAACGAGGACGGGGAATCCTGGACGTGGCGCCAGGGCGAGCCCCTCGACGTCCCAGCCCGGTACCGCCTGTGCCGGTGCGGCGGCTCCTCGGCCAAGCCGTTCTGCGACGGCACCCACGAGCGCAACGGGTTCGACGGCACCGAGACGGCGTCGCGGGCCCCCTACCGTGACCAGGCGGAGGTGTTCCGGGGTCCCAACCTGACCCTGACCGACGCCGAGCCCCTCTGCGCGTTCGCCCGGTTCTGCGACGCCCGGGGGCAGATCTGGAGCCTGGTCGAACGGGCCGATCCCCAGGCGGCCGAGCTGGTTCGGCGCGAGGCGCGCCATTGCCCCTCGGGCCGTTTGGTCGCATGGCAACGGGGCCAGGACGGGCGGGATGAGGCCCTGGAACCGGACCTCCCCCCATCGATCGGGGTGGTGGAGGATCCAGCGCTCGGCGTGAGCGGGCCGCTCTGGGTCAGGGGCGGGATCCCGATCGAGTCTGCCGACGGGACCCTGTACGAGGTCCGCAACCGGGTCACGCTGTGCCGGTGTGGGGCGTCGGAGAACAAGCCGTTCTGCGACGGATCCCACGCCCAGATCGGGTTCCGGGACGAGAACGCCCAGGCCCTGGAGGACCTGGTTCCGCAGGCCGACCCCGATCGGTGCGGAAGTCGCGAGAGGCGGGCCCGGGAAACTCCGGGCCCGCCTCCTCGTCCGTCTGTGCGGATGGCGAAGGTCCCAGGTGAATTACCGGTGACGCCTGACCTCCCTGCGGAGCAGGGCGGCGTGCTGCTCGGCGTCGCGGCGCACCTCCTGCGCTTGGACGTTCACCTCGTGGCGCAGCCTGAGGGCCAGAGCCCGGGCCTGGGCGGGCGTGATCATCCCTTCCCTGAGCTCACGCCTGAGGGCCTGGGCGCGATCCTTGGCCTCCTGGCGGAGGGCCAGGGCTCTCGCCTGGGCGATCCGCTCCATCCGGGCCACACGCAGTCGGACCTCGTGCCTGGCCGGGTGAGCGTTCGTCGCAGAAGCGCTCGCCCCCAGGCCCAGGGCCAGCAGTCCCGCCATCGTCCCGATGAGAGCCGTTCGACGAAACGCATGCATCGCGAAACCACCTCCTCTCCCTTCCGATGCTGGCGTTCTCGTCAGAGGTCCTTCCCCGGGCATGCCTGGGCTATCGAAGTGATGCCACAAGGTCACGGGACCTTCACCGACTCGCCATCGGACCTACCCACATCGAGGTAGCGCTCAGCCACGCTCCCGGGCGAGCTCCGCACGAAGGGCCGGAAGCGGGAGCGAGCCGAGCGTGAGCAACCGGTCGTGGAATCCCCTCAGGGAGAAGGCGGACCCCTCCCTGGCCGATTCGGCATCGCGCTGCTTCTCGATCTCGATCTGCCCGATCTTGTAGGCGAGGGCCTGGCCGGGATTGGCGATGTACCGGTCGACCTCGATCTCCGAGTCGAGCTTCGGCACGCCCCCCTCCATCATCTTGGCGATCGACCGGTCGCGGTCCCACCGAAGGGCGTGGATGCCGGTATCGACGATCAGCCGGCAGGCTCGCCAGGCTTGCGCCTCCAGCATCCCCAGCCGCTCGTACTCGTTCTCGAACAGGCCCATCTGGTCGGCCAGGCGCTCGCTGTACAGGCCCCACCCTTCGGCGAAGGCGCTCCCGGCGAAGATCCCCCCGAACCGGCGCAGGGCCGGGCGATCCGTGTGCTCCTGCTCCAGCGTGATCTGGAAGTGGTGCCCCGGGTTGGCCTCGTGGTAGGTGGTGGTGGCCACGTGGTGCAGGGGACGCTCGCCCAGGTCGGAGGTGTTGATGTAGTACACGCCGGGGCGGCTGTTGTCGGCGGTCGGAGG
>JBKPBM010000353.1:0-12129 GCA_046744325.1 Actinomycetota bacterium
GGCTAGGGCTCTCGCCAGGCGTGTCGGTGCCCGCCGCTACGCTGCGGCCGTGGTGTTCCGGTTTCTGCTCGAGGCGCTGTTCCCGCGTCGGTGCGCCTCGTGCGCCTCGACCGGCTGGCCGTTCTGCGGCCCGTGCCGGAAGGAAATGGTGACCCTGTCCCCGCCCGGGTGCAGGCGGTGCGGCCGGCCCCTGCATGCCGTCGTCGACCGGTGCAGGGACTGCCCACCCGATGCCGTCGCCTGGGCTCGCGCCCCCTTCGTCTACGCGGGGCCGGTCCGGCGAGCCCTGATGAAGCTGAAGTTCGCAGGGACGCGGGCCGTGGCCCAGGCGTTCGCTCCGGCGATGGCGGGCGCGATGCCCGAGGGCCTGGCGGGGAGGACGTCCGCCCAGGCGGTCATCACCTGGGTCCCACTCGGCCGCGGGCGGCGTCGAAGGCGTGGATTCGATCAGGCAGAGGTCCTGGCCAGGGCCGTCGGATCGCTGGTGGGCGTCCCCGTGACGCGGCTCCTGGTCCGTCCCGAGGAGACCTCACCCCAGGCTCGCCGGGGCGGTGCGGACCGCCGCCGGGCGCTTACGGGCGCCTTCCGCGCGGTGGCCCGGCCGCCGCCCCTGGTGATCCTCGTCGACGACGTCCTCACCAGCGGAGCGACCGCGGCCGAGTGCGCGTCGGTCCTGCTCGGGGCGGGGGCGATCGAGGTGGGGGTGCTCACCGCGGCCCGGTCGCTGGGAGGGCCCATCCCGGCCCGTTGCTATAGTGCGGCGTGATGGACCTCGTTCTCAAGGGCCGCGGGACCCGGCTCAGCGATCAGGTCCGGCGGCTTGCCGAGCACAAGCTGGCCAAGCTCGAGCGCCTGAATCGCAGGGTGAGCCGGGTCGAGGTGGAGATCATCGAGGAACACAACCCCCGGCTCGGCGACGGGAGCCACCGGGTGGAGGTGGCCTGCGACGCCGGCCGTCGCGTGTTCCGGGCGCAGGGGGTGGGCACGGACGTCGACTCCGCCCTGGATCAGGTGGTGGAGCGGCTGGAACGCCAGATGTCGACCTACCGGGGCAAGCTTCGGGATCGCCTGACCGGCCGGGCGAATCGACTACACTCTCGACGAACTAGCCCAGACGGCTCAACTACTTCTGAGTAGGCCGCCCATCCCCCGAGCGCCCTTCGGCGGCGTGGCTCCGGCCGCCGGTGAGGCGGGTGTCGAGGGTGAAGAGGAACGGGGAGGCCGACCAGTCGCTTCGCGTGCTCATCGTGGACGATCACGCCCTGTTCCGCCGGGGCCTGCAGATGGTTCTGCGGACCGAGGCGGACATCGAGGTGGTGGGCGAGGCGGCCGACGGGCAGGAGGCCGTGGCCAAGGCGCAGGAGTCCATGCCGGACGTGATCCTGATGGACGTGCGCATGCCCAAGCGCTCGGGGATCGAGGCCACCCGCCAGATCAAGGACCTGCTCCCCCACGCCAGGATCCTGATGCTCACCATCTCCGATGAGGAGGCAGATCTCTACGACGCCATCAAGGCCGGGGCGGCCGGGTACCTGCTGAAGGAGATCTCCATCGACGAGGTGGCCGACGCCATCCGTTCGGTCTGGGCGGGGCAGTCTCGCATCTCCCCGTCGATGGCGGCGAAGCTCCTCACCGAGTTCGCGGCGATGTCGAAGCGCGCCGACGAGCGCCAGACCTTCCCGGCTCCCCGGCTCACAGACCGTGAGATGCAGGTCCTCAAGCTGGTGGCGAAGGGCCTGAACAACCGGGACATCGCCAAGGAGCTGTTCATCTCGGAGAACACGGTCAAGAACCACATCCGGAACATCCTTGAGAAGCTGCACCTGCACTCCCGCATGGAAGCGGTCGTCTACGCGGTGCGAGAGAAGCTCCTCGAGATCAAGTAGGGCCCTCGGCAGGCCGACTTCCACCGAAGAGGCCGCACCTATAATCGGAATCCGGACCCCCCCGCGCGTCGTTGGGAGAAACCGTGGTCAGCATCGAGAAGCTCGCCTCGTTCGGCGAGGGACGCAAGCGAAGGAAGCTGGAGGACTACGTCCGGCTGGCCAACTCCTACGAACCCGAGATCGAGGAGCTGGACGACGCGGACCTCCCGGCCAGGACGGAGGAGCTGAAGCGGCGGGTCGAGGCCGGCGAGGACCTCGACGAGATCCTTCCGGAGGCCTACGCGCTGGTCCGCGAGTCGGCCCGGCGCTCCATCGGACAGCGGCCCTTCGACGTCCAGGTCATGGGCGCGACCGCCCTGCATCACGGGAGCATCGCCGAGATGAAGACCGGAGAAGGCAAGACCCTGGTCTCCACGATGCCCGCGTACCTGAATGCCCTCACGGGCGGGGGCGTCCACATGGTCACGGTCAACGACTACCTGGCCAAGCGCGACTCGGAGTGGATGGGTCCGATCTTCCGCCTGCTCGGGGTCTCCGTGGGCCTGATCCAGGCCTCGATGGTCCCCGAGCAGCGCCGACCCGCCTACGCCGCGGCCATCACCTACGGGACGAACAACGAGTTCGGCTTCGACTACCTGCGCGACAACATGGCCATGCGCGCCGAGGACATGGTCCAGCGCGGACACCACTTCGCCATCGTGGACGAGGTGGACTCGATCCTGATCGACGAGGCCAGGACCCCGCTGATCATCAGCGGCATGGTGGCCGACTCGGCCAAGTGGTACGTCACCTTCGCCCGGATGGTCCCGCGGCTGCGCAAGGACGTCGACTACGAGATCGACGAGCAGAAGCGCACGGTGGCGGTGCTGGAGGAGGGCGTGGACAAGGTCGAGCGGGAACTCGGCCTGGACAATCTGTACGACCACGTGAACACCCCGCTGGTCCACCACCTCCAGAACGCCCTGCGGGCCAAGGAGCTGTACAAGCGCGACGTCGACTACATCGTGACCCAGGGCGAGGTGAAGATCGTCGACGAGTTCACCGGCCGGGTGCTGGAGGGCCGGCGCTACTCCGAGGGCCTCCACCAGGCCATCGAGGCGAAGGAAGGCGTTCGGATCAAGGAGGAGAACCAGACCCTCGCCACCATCACCATCCAGAACTACTTCCGGATGTACGACAAGCTGGCGGGCATGACCGGGACGGCCCGGACCCAGGCCCGCGAGTTCGAGGAGGTGTACAAGCTCCAGGTGGTGGAGATCCCCACCAACCGCCCGATGATCCGGAGCGACCAGCAGGACCTGGTGTACAAGACCGAGGACGCCAAGTGGCGCGCGGTCACCGAGGACATCGCCGAGCGACACGAGCAGGGACAGCCGGTCCTGGTCGGCACGGTCTCGATCGAGAAGTCAGAGAAGCTCTCCGGCTACCTCAATCGCCGGGGCATCCCGCACCACGTCCTGAACGCCAAGCAGCACGAGAAGGAGGCCATGATCGTGGCCCAGGCCGGCCGGCTGGGGTCGGTCACCGTGGCCCCCAACATGGCCGGCCGCGGGGTGGACATCCTCCTGGGCGGCAACCCCGAATACCTCGCCCGGCAGGAGATGGCCGCCCGCGACTTCGACAACGATCGCTATCTGCTCTACGAGATGAGCCCCGAGGAACGGGACGAGTACGAGGCCGAGTACCGTCCGATCCTCGAGAAGCTCAAGGCCCAGACCGACCTCGAGCACGACCAGGTGGTGGAGAGGGGCGGCCTGTACGTCCTGGGCACCGAGCGCCACGAGTCGCGCCGGATCGACAACCAGCTCCGCGGCCGGTCGGGGCGCCAGGGCGACCCCGGCGAGTCGCGGTTCTATCTCTCCCTCGGCGACGACCTGATGCGGCTGTTCGCCTCCGACCGGATCGGCCGGATCATGGACCGCCTCAAGTGGCCGGAGGACGAGCCCATCCAGGCTCGGATGGTCACCCGGGCCATCGAGACCGCGCAGAAGAACGTCGAGGAGCAGAACTTCGAGATCCGCAAGAACGTGCTCAAGTACGACGAGGTGATGAACACCCAGCGCACGTTCGTCTACGAGGACCGCCACAAGATCCTGGAGGGGCGCGACCTCAAGGAGGAGGCGCTCACCTACGTGGACAACGTGGTCTTGGGCACCGCCGGCCAGTTCGTCTCCAAGGACATCTATCCCGAGGAGTGGGACATCGACGGGCTGCTCACGGCGCTGTCCACCGTGTATCCGACCGGCCTGACGAAGGCCGATCTGGAGGGAGTGGACGATGCCGGGGAGGTCCAGAAGCTGATCCTGTCCGACTCCCTGGAGGCGTACGACCGCAAGGAGAGCGAGTTGGGCCAGGACGAGCGCACCGGCCAGCCCGTGCTTCGCGAGCTCGAACGGATGGTGCTCCTGTCGATCATCGACACGAAGTGGCGCGAGCACCTCTACGAGATGGACTACCTGCAGGAGGGCATCGGCCTGCGGGCCTACGGCCAGCGCGACCCGCTGGTCGAGTACCAGCGCGAGGCCTTCGACCTGTTCGGCGAGCTGAAGGAGGCCATCCAGCAGGAGTTCGTCCGGTACATCTACCGCGTGGAGCTGATCCGGCCGGACGAGCCCACCCGGCCCCGCCCCCAACGGGTCACCGTCAGCCACGGGGACGAGGGGTCCGGCGGAGGCGGCCAGGCGTCGGGGGGGAGCTCCTCCGGCTCCGGCAAGATCCCTCGCAACGCACCCTGCCCGTGTGGGTCGGGCAAGAAGTACAAGAAGTGCCACGGGCTGACCGCGTGAGCGCGGCCTGAGCCGCCCACCGCACGCCGCGCGGACGGTCCTCACCTCGGACATGAAGCCCTGCCCATCCTGCGGGAAGGACAACCCCGAGGGCTTCTCCTTCTGCGGGTTCTGCGGGTCGGCGCTCTCCGCCCCGGCCGCCCGGTCCGAGGAGCGGCGGGTGGTCACGGTCCTGTTCTGCGACCTGGCCGGGTTCACGGCCCGCTCGGACCGTGCCGATCCCGAGGACGTCCGGGCCACCCTCCTGCCCTACCACCGTTGCATCAAGCAGGAGATCGAACGGTTCGGGGGGACGCTGGACAAGTTCATCGGGGACGGCGCGCTCGGGGTCTTCGGGTCGCCGACGGCGCACGAGGACGACCCCGATCGCGCCGTCCGGGCCGCGCTGGCCATCCAGGAGGAGATCCGGGAGCTGAACGAGGCCCAGCCGGGCCTGGACCTCGCCGCCCGGGTGGGGATCGCCACGGGTGAGGCCGTGGTGGCCTTCGGCAGCGGCCCGCAGGTGGGGGAGAGCGTCACCGGCGACATCGTGAATACCGCCTCGCGCATCCAGTCCGTGGCACCGGTGGGAGGCGTGCTGGTCGGCGAGCGGACCCGCGCGGCGACGCTGCAGACCGTGGAGTACGAGGAGCTCCAGGCTGTCACGGTCAAGGGCAAGGCGGAGCCGCTCCCCGTGTGGCGGGCCATCCGAGCGGCAGCTCGCGGCGGACCCGGGCCACGGCCCATCCACCAGACGAAGTTCGTGGGGCGCCTATCGGAGCGGATGGCCCTTCGGGACGCCATCCACTCGGCCGGCTCGGAGCGAACCGTTCGGAGCGTCCTGCTGGTGGGCCCCCCAGGCGTCGGGAAGAGCCGGCTCATCGCCGAGGCCCGGGCCGAGTCGTCGCGGGCCGGGGGTGGCCCGTCGTGGCGCACCGGACGATGCCTCCCCTACGGCGAGGGCGTGGCCTTCTGGGCTCTGGAGGAGATCATCCGCGCGCAGGCCGGCATCCTCGAGTCCGATCCGGTCGACCTTCGTGAACGCAAGCTCACGGCGTTCCTCGCCGGCCTTCGCGTCGATCGATCGGAGCTCGCCTGGCTCCGCGGGCGCGTGGCACCACTGGTCGGTCTCGACACCGGCCCGGCGGTCGATCGGGAGGAGTCCTTCGCCGCCTGGTGGCGGCTGCTCGAAGGGCTCGCATCCACGACGCCGCTCGTGGTGGTCATCGAGGATCTGCACTGGGCCGAGGACGCCATGCTGGCCTTCGTCGACGGCATCTTGGAACGAGGAGCCGCGGTTCCCCTGCTCCTGCTCCTGAGCTCGCGCCCGGAACTCCTGGATCGGTGGACGTCGCGACCATCGATCGCTCGCCCACCGGCGGTCCTGACGCTGTCCCCGTTGTCCCGGGAGGAGACCGCCGAGCTGGCGTCCAACCTGCTCGACCGCCACTCGGCGCCCGAGACCAGCGACCTGCTGGTCCGGCAAAGCGGCGGAAACCCCCTCTACGCGGAGGAGCTCGCCCGGACCCTGATCGACCGCTCACTGCTCGACGAGGAGGGCAGGCCGACGGCGAGCCTCGAGGCGCTTCGCCTGCCCGACACCATCCACGCCCTGATCGCGGCCCGGCTGGACACGCTCCCCGGGGACCTCCGGGCGATGGTCCAGGACGCCTCCGTCGTCGGGACCTCCTTCTGGCCGGAGGCGCTGGCGTCCGTCGGCGAGCGCGACCGGGACGCGGTCGAGCGGGGCCTCCAGGAGCTGGCGCGCCGGGAGTTCATCCGCCTCGAAGCCACGTCGTCGGTCGCTGGCCAGCCCGAGTACGCGTTCTGGCACAGCATGGTTCGGGACGCCGCATACGGCCAGATCCCCAGGGGGGCGCGGGCGGCCAAGCACGGCGCCGTGGCCGGGTGGATCGAGGCGATGCCGCAGGAGCGACGGGCTGATCTCGCCGACGCCCTCGTGCACCATGCGAGCACGGCCCTCGATCTGACCAGGGCCACAGGTGCGGTGGAGTCCCTGCCCCCGCTGGAGGACTTGGCCCGTCGGGCCCTGCGGCACGGCGGGGCGCGGGCGATGCGCCTGGACGTCGAACGAGCCGGATCCCTGCTGGAGCGGGCCCTGGCGCTGGCCCCGATGGGACATCCGGACCGTCCGGCGATCCGGGCGGGGTTGGGCGAGGCCATGTTCCAGGGCGGGAGGATGGACGACGCGGAGGCGCACCTCAGCGACGCGGTGTCCGGGCTCATGGCACAGGGCCGGGTCCACGAGGCGGCCGACGCGATGGTTCGCCTGTCCGTGGTCGTCGAGTACCGCGGGGATCCCATGCGTGGTCGCGCGATCCTCCAGGACGCCATCGCCACCCTGGGATCCCTGGCCCCGGGTCCGGCCCTGGCCCGAGCCCTGGCCGAGAGCGCCGGGACGCTGATGGTCGCCGGCCTCTACCCGGAGGTCCTGGCCGCGGCGGAGCGGGCCGCCGCCCTTGCCGCGGAGGTGGGCGAGGCCGAGGCGGAGGCGCGGGCGCACAACTTCCACGGATACGCGAGGGTGGCGCTCGGCGACGAGGGCGGGTTGGACGAGCTTCGACGCTCGGTGGACGCGGCGAGAGCGCTGGGCCTGGGGCGAGCCACCGCCGTCTCCTACAGCAACCTCTCGACGGCCCTCATGCTGGTGGAGGGACCCGGAGCGGCGCTCGCCTCCATGCGGGAGGCCGAAGCGTTCGCCGCCAGTCGGGGCCTGCACGAGAGCGAGGTGTTCATTCGGAACAACACGCTGACCCCTCTGATCGAGCTGGGGGCGTGGGACGAGGCCCTGGACCTCGCGGCACGCGTGGTGGAGGAGACACGTACGGAGGGAGCGGCCTACGAAGGGACGTACGCCCAGGTGGACCTGGTCCACGTGCGCCTGTGGCGAGAGGGGTCGGCCGTCGCCGATGAGGCGGAAGCCCTGCTGGAGCGGGCACGGCCCATGTCGGACCTGCCGCTGCTGCTGTGGGCGATGGGCGCCGCCGCGATGGGGCGATGGGCACGGGGGGATCGCGACGGAGCCGTGGCGCTGACCCGGGAGGCGCTGGACCTGACCCCGGGTGGCGCGGTGGTCAACCGCACCGACGAGCTCACGTTGTGGATCCGGACGGCGGCCGGGGCCGGGGAGCTCGAGCTCGCCCGCGGCCTGATGGCCGGCATGGAGTCGCTCCGGCTCCCCAAGTACCGTGCCATCGTGCGCTCCGCGGGCGCTCGGGTCGCGGAGGCGGAGGGGCGGATCGAGGAGGCCCACCGGATGCACCAGGAGGCCGCCGAACGATGGGCCGCGTTGGGGGTCCCCCTCGAGCACGGGCTGGCGCTCCTCGGTGCTGGACGGTGCGCCCAGCGGCTCGGCCTCACCGACGACGCTCGCCGTGGGTTGCAGGACGCCGGGGAGATCTTCGAGCGGCTGGGCGCGGGCACGGTCCTTCCCGAAGCGCGAGCCCGACTGGAGGGCCGGCCGGGGCCCGGTACCATGGCCACGTGACCGAGTACACCGACCGGATCGAGGACCTCGCCCGCAGGGTGGCCAACGCGAAGGAGTACCTTTGACGTCCAGGCCAAGCGGTCGAAGGCCGAGGACCTCCAGCGACAGCTGGCCGAACCCGGCGTGTGGGACGACCCCGGCACCGGCCAGCGGCTGACCACGCAGCTCGCCCGGCTCAGCGATGCGCTCTCCCGGTACGACCGCCTGGTCGAACGGATCGATGACCTCCGCATCCTGGACGAGCTGGTGGCGATGGAGGAGGATCCCCGGCTCCCCAAGGAGCTGGACACCAAGCTGGGAGCGCTGGAGGCCGAGCTGGGCCGGGTGGAGCTGGCCAACCTGCTCTCCGGCGAGTACGACGGGAACGACGCCGTGGCCTCGTTGCATGCGGGGGCCGGTGGCATCGACTCCCAGGACTGGGCCGACATGCTCCTGCGCATGTACCTGCGGTGGGCCGAACGGGAGGGGCTGGACGCCGAGCTGGACGAGGTGCTCCCCGGTGAGGAGGCCGGGATCAAGAGCGCCACGTTCACGCTCAAGGGACCGAACGCGTACGGCCTGCTGTCCGCCGAACGCGGCGTGCACCGCCTGGTTCGCCTCTCACCGTTCGACCAGGCCCATCGCCGGCACACCTCCTTCGCCTCTCTGGACGTGATCCCCCTGATCTCCGAGGAGGAGGCCGAGATCGAGATCGACCCGAAGGACCTGCGCATCGACACGTACCGTTCCTCCTCCGCGGGAGGACAGCACGTCAACGTGACCGACTCTGCCGTGCGCATCACGCACATCCCAACCGGGATCACGGCGGCCTGCCAGAACGAGCGCTCGCAGATCCAGAATCGCGCGGTGGCCATGCGGATCCTGACGGCGCGGCTGGCCGAGCGGGCCCGGCGAGAGCAGCAGGAGAGGCTGGAGACGCTGCGGGGCAAGCAGATGGGGATCGACTTCGGGTCGCAGATCCGCTCGTACGTCCTACATCCGTACCGGATGGTGAAGGACCACCGTACGGCCGTGGAGGTCGGCAACGTGGACGCCGTGCTCGACGGCGACCTCGACCGGTTCATCGAAGCCGAGCTCCACCGTCGGGCAACGAGTGGGTCCGCCGCCTAGGGCCTAGGCGGCCGGCTTGACCGCCTTGAAGATCATCTCCGAGGCGGCGACGTACTGGACGTCCTGGACCGTCAGGCCCATGCCCTCGATCTCGCGCCGAAGGCTCCGCCGGGTGTACGGGTTGATGTGCTCGGTGGCGTAGCCCTGGGGGAACACCCTCTTGTAGAGGTTCTCGAGAGTTCGCCAGATCCATCGCCCGTAGTCGGGGGTGCCCAGCACCAGCGTGCCACCGGGCCGCAGCACGCGAACCATGTCGGTCAGGTCGATGACCTCCGTCGGGATGTGTTCGATGACCTCCGAGCAGATCACGGCGTCGAAGCTCTGATCGGCGAAGGGCAGCTCGAGCAGGGACCCGGCCACCAGCTGGCGGCCCGGCGCCCGCATCCAGCGCAGCTTGCGGATCTGCATGTCCAGGCCAACGGCCTGGGGGAGGCTGGCCAGGATCCGGCTGGAACCGCACCCGATGTCCAGGATCCGGCCGTGGCCGTCGACCATGCCGCGGATCACCCGGAACCGGGCCCGCTGCCAGTACCGCTGCAGGGGGATCCACGAATCGAAGGCGCGCGAGTCATAGTCGGCCGACTTCACCGAGTTCCGCAGCGCCACCATCTGCCCGAGCGTCTGGAGATATCCGCGCCCCAGCTCGGCCATCCGCCCGGTGGTCCACATCCGTGATTGCCGGTAGAACAGGGGAACCTCCTGGATCTTCCAGCCCTGGCTGAACGCCTTGACCATGATCTCCTGGAGGGAATCCAGCCCGGCGGCCGACACCGGGCCGATGTCGTCGAGCACGCGCCGGCGGTACATGCGAAAGGCACTGGACAGGTCCCGATAGGGAAGGGCGAGGACTCCTCGGTAGAGGCGGTTGAGGGTGCGGCTGGCGACGCGGCGCGAGGCCGACATCTCCGCGAAGGCTCCCGGCACGTACCGCGAGGCGATCAGCACGTCGGCCTCGCGCCGCCGGAGCCACAGGGTCCTGATGAACTCCGGATGGTGAGAGAAGTCGGCGTCCATGGTCACCACCCACCGTCCGTGGGCGGCGGCCAACCCCGCGTTCAGCGCGTGACCGTAGCCCTCGCCGGCGAAGTCGGCGACGCCGGCCCCCTCCCGCTCGGCCAGGTCGGCCACGGGATCGCCCTTCGGCACGGCCACGATCACCTCGGTCGGCCCGGCCACCACCGAATCCAGGACGGCGCGCAGGCGCGGCAGCAACCGGCTCAGGCTGTGCTCTCCGTTCCACAGGGGGATGACCACGGAGAGCTCGACGGGCCGGGTCACTGCGGCCGCCGGCGCGCCGGGCTCCGCGGTGGGGGTCTGCTCTGGCATTGCTCGATCTCCTTCGGCCGGCCGATTGTACCGGACCCTCCCTCCGCGACTCGGGACGGCCGGTTCGTTCCCAGTGGCCGGATCGTTTGTTAGGATCGGGCCCGCCGCTCAAGACGGTACCCTCCAACGTCCGATGACCAACACGCGCCCATGATCAGACTCGACAACGTCACGAAGATCTACAAGGACACGGTCAAGGCGCTGGTCGTCGTGTCCCTGGAGATCGGCAAGGGAGATTTCGTGTTCGTCGTGGGCCCGTCCGGGTCCGGCAAGTCCACGCTGATCCGGCTCCTGCTCAAGGAGGAGGAGCCGACCCGGGGGGACATCTACGTGGCGGGGAAGAACATCGGCAAGCTGTCCCCCTGGAAGGTGCCGTACCTCCGGCGCAACATCGGCACGGTGTTCCAGGACTTCAAGCTGCTGCCGGACAAGACGGTGTTCGAGAACGTGGCCTTCGCCCTGGACGTGATCGGCAAGCCCCGCCACGTGGTGAACTCGCGGGTTCCGGACGCGCTCGAGGTGGTCGGCCTCCGCGACAAGCTGAGCAACTACCCCGACGAGCTTTCCGGCGGCGAGCAGCAGCGCGTGTCCATCGCCCGGGCCTTCGTCAACCGTCCCCTGATCCTGCTGGCGGACGAGCCCACGGGCAACCTCGACCCGGCCACCTCGGCCGACATCATGCGCCTGCTCGACCGGATCAACCGGACGGGCACCACCGTGGTCATGGCCACCCACGACAACGCCATCGTGGACGCCATGCGTCGTCGGGTCGTCGAGCTGGAGGCGGGCCACATGGTTCGCGACCAGGCCCGGGGCGTCTACGGGTACGGAGCGTAGGGAGCGTTCGCCCATGGCCAGGCGGGTCGACTACTACTTCAAGACCACGGTCGAGGGACTGCGACGGAACGGGCTGGTCGCCTTCGCCGCCATCTCCACGTCGTTCATCGCCCTGTTCCTGGTGGGCGTGGCCTTCCTGGTGCAAACCCAGGTGAGCCGCCTGATCAAGGCGACCGAAGCCGACGTGGAGATCTCGGTCTTCCTCAAGGACGGGATCAGTCAGTCGCAGCAGGATCACATCAGTGAGCTGCTGAGCGCGATGCCGCAGGTCCAGAGCGTGAATTACGAGTCGAAGCAGGACGCCTACGAGCGGTTCAAAGAGATCTTCAAGGACCAACAGACCCTCGTCCAGAACATCTCGCCGAACTCGCTGCCGGCCTCGTTCCGGGTGAAGCTCAAGGATCCCCGCCAGTACCAGGTGGTGGTGGCCCAGATCCAGGGACAGCCGGGGATCGACAACATCATCGACCACAGGCAGTTCCTCTCGCGGCTGTTCGCTGTGACCGCGGTGTTCCGGGTGGGCATGTTCTCGGTGGCCCTCATGATGCTGATCTCCGCGGCCGCGCTGATCATGAACACCGTGCGGCTGGCCGTGTTCAACCGTCGCAAGGAGATCGGGATCATGCGGCTGGTGGGGGCGACCAACTGGCACATCCGCGTCCCGTTCCTGATCGAGGGGATCTTCGAGGGGCTGATC
>JBKPBM010000371.1:0-10759 GCA_046744325.1 Actinomycetota bacterium
CGCACTGTGGGGGGCGGGCGTTCGGGCTGGAACGGGGCGGGACCGAGCATGTTGCGGCGTGGGCCCGGCGCCAGACCACCGTTCCCGTCGCCCTCGAGCGAGCCGCCGAGCCGGCCTCGGCTCCCGGTCCGGAGCAGGTCCTGCTCGGGACCGCGGCGGCGGTCAAGGATGTGGGCGCCCAGGACCTCGACCTTGTGGCCATCCTGGACCCGGACCGAGCGCTGGTGCGTCCCGGGATCCACGCCGGGGAACAGGCGCTGGCGACGTGGATGGAGGCCGCCGCATGGGCCCGATCCCGGAGCCGGGGCGGGCGGGTCCTGGTGCAGACCCGCCGCCCGGGGCACCCCGCCATCCAGGCGCTGATCCGGTGGGAGCCGGTGCCCTTCCTGCTGGCGGAGGGCGCCCGCAGGGCCGAGGCCGGGTTCCCTCCCGGTCATCCGGTCTTCCGGGTGGCCGGTCCCGGGGACGATCGATCGATGGAGCAGGCCCTCCGGGATGCGGGAGCGGCGACGGTGATCACCACGCCGGCGGCTGGGGACGGGACGCTATGCTTGGTCGCCGTCGAACCCGGAGAGCTGCCCCGGTTCCGGACCGCCGTGCTGGCGCTGGCGGCTCGGGGGCAGGTCACCAGGGTGGAGGCCGAGCCCCAGCTCTAGGGCGACCGGACGATCGATCCCGGGACCGTCAGATCCACGACCGGCAAGGAAACAGAACGTGAGGCGAGACCATCCCAGCGTGCTTCCCATCAGGATCCTCGGCGATCCCGTCCTTCGTGAGCCGTGCCGGGAGGTCGACACGTTCGACCAGCTGCTGGCGAAGCTGGCCGAGGACATGATCGAGACGATGTACCGCGCGCCAGGGGTCGGGCTGGCCGCGCCGCAGGTCGGGCTCTCCTTGCGGTTCTTCGTCTACGACGACGGGCGCGGGTCGGGACCACACGCCGTGGCCAACCCGGTCCTCTCCTCGCTGGTGGGGGAGGAGGCCATCGACGAGGGATGCCTCTCCATCCCGAACCTATACTTCCCCACCCGGCGGGCGACCGGGGTTCGCCTGGAGGGCCAGGACCTCGACGGCGGCCCCCTCACCGTCGAGGCCGAGGAGCTGTTGGCCCGGATCTTCCAGCACGAGACCGACCACGTGGATGGCATGTTGTTCGTCGATCGCCTCGACCGGGAGGAGCGGCGGCAGGCGATGGCGGCCATCCGCGACGCCGAGCTCGAAGGGCTGGGCGGGGCCTGGGTTCCCGGGGGACGCCCCGCTCGTTCGCCCCGGGCCTGAGGGATCGGCGCCGCCCGTGCGTGCGGTGTTCCTGGGCAATGCCGAGTGGTCCGTGCCTCCCCTCGAGGCCCTGGCCCGATCGGTGCATCGTCCCGCCCTGGTCGTGACCAGGGTTCCGAGGCCGGCCGGCCGGGGCAACCGTCCGCGACCGACCGCGGTCGCCGAGGCGGCTCGAGCACTCGGGCTACCCCTGGCGGAGGTCGAGACGGTCAAGCAGGGTCCGGGGATCGAGGCGGTGGCGGGTGCCCGGCCGGATGTGCTGGTGGTGGCGGCCTACGGCGAGATCCTGCCCCAGGCGGTCCTGGACCTGCCGTCGATTGCGCCGGTGAACCTGCACTTCTCCTGGCTCCCCGAGCTCCGTGGCGCGGCTCCCGTGCAGCGGGCGATCCTGGCGGGCCTGGACGAGACCGGCGTCACCACCATCCGGATGGACGCGGGCATGGACGCCGGGCCGATCCTGCTCCAGGAGCGCGAGCCGATCCATCCGAGCGATGACGCGGGCTCTCTCGGCGCGCGCCTGGCCGAGCGCGGCGGGCGCCTGCTGGTGGAGACGTTGGACCGGCTGTCGTCCGGGACCCTCGAGGACGTCCCGCAGGACGGGTCGAAGGCCACGTACGCTCCGAAGATGCAGCGTTCGGACCGGGTCGTCGAGTGGACCCGGCCGGGGAGCGCGGTCGTCCGGCAGATCCGAGCGCTGGCCCCCGATCCAGGTGCCGAGACGGTCTTCCGGAACCGGCTCCTCAAGGTGTACCGAGCTGCCGAGGCGGAGCGCGATCAGGTCCCGCCCGGGGACGTTCCGCCCGGGGAGGTCATCCTGACCGATCCGAACGGCCCGGTGGTGGCGACGGGCCAGGGGCCGGTCGTGTTGGTGAACGTGCAGCCTGAGGGCCGACGCCGGATGAGCGGCGCGGAATTCGTTCGTGGCTACCGACCGCGGCCCGGCGAGCGGCTCGGCTGAGCCCACGGGGGCCCGGGCGGTGGCGCTCCGGGTCATCCGGCGGGTGACCGAGGAGCACGCCTACTCCTCCCTAGCCCTCGGGGCGGAGCTTCGCCGCTCCGGCCTGTCCGACCGCGACCGTGCGCTCGCGGCCGAGCTGGCATATGGAACGCTTCGGCGGATGCTGTGGCTCGACCGGGCGGTGGACACCGTGTCGACCCGGCCCGTCGAAGACATCGATCCCGGGCCGCTGGCCGTCCTGCGCCTGGGGGCGTATCAGCTGCTGGACACGCGGATCCCCGCGCACGCGGCGGTGTCGGAGACCGTGGGCCTCGCCGAGGGGCGGTCTCGCGGGTTCGTCAACGCGGTGCTCAGGAGGTTGTCGGTCCAGCGCCCCGAGCCGCCCTCCGGAGACGGCGACGACGCGATCTCCGCGCGGACGGGCCTGACCCCGTGGGTGGTGGCCGAGCTGCGGCGGCTGCTCCCTGTCGAGGAGGTCGAACGGGCGGCGGCGGCGATGGCGGAGCGGGCCCCGCTGTCGCTTCGGGTGCACCGGTGCCGGGCCACCCCGGCGCAGGTGGAGCAACGGCTTCGCTCGGCGGGGCACGATCCGCACCGCGGGCTCCACCATCCCAGCGTCCTCCTCCTGGAATCCGGCGCCGGCTCGCCGGTCGGCCTGCCCGGCTTCGACGAGGGCTGGTTCGTGGTCCAGGACGAGGCCTCCGCCCTGGTCGCGGCGGCGCTCGGCGTGTCTCCGGGGGAGCGGGTGCTCGACGCATGCGCCGGGCCCGGCGGGAAGGCCACAGACCTGGCCTGTCGCGCCGGGCGCGGCGCCCTGACCGTGGCGGCCGACGTCAGTCTTCGCCGGACGGCCCTGGTCGCCCGGACCGCGAACCGGTTGGCCGTCGGGCTGCACACCCTGGTCCAGGACGCTCGGCGTCCGGCCCTGCGGGGCGGGTTCGACGCCGTGCTGGTGGACGCGCCCTGCTCGGGCCTGGGGGCGGCCCGGCGCCGGCCCGAGCTCCTGTGGCGGCCTCGGAGGGAGGATCTCGCCGCGCTGGCCCGGCTTCAGGTGGCCATCCTCATGGGGGCGGCCTCGCTCGTCAGGCCCGGTGGCCGGCTGGTGTACTCCGTGTGCACGGTTCCTCGAGCGGAGACCGAGGCGGTCGTGCGGGCGTTCCTGGCCAGGAGCGCCGACGTCGCGCCGTCCGACCTCCCGGGCCCAGACGGCCTCGCGCCGACCCATCGCCTCTGGCCCCACCGGCACGGCACCGACGCCATGTTCTACGCCGGGTTCCGGCGGGCGGGAGAGGGCCGCGGATAGAATCAGACGGTGTCCGGCAAGATCGCGGCCTCGATCCTCTCCGCCGACTTCGGCTACCTGGCCCAGCAGGTAAAGCTCGTCGAGCCGCACGTCGAACTTATTCACATCGACGCCATGGATGCGCACTTCGTGCCTCCGCTCTCGATCGGGCCGGTGGTGGTGGAATCGCTTCGCAAGGTCACCGGCCTGCCGCTGCATTGCCACCTGATGGTCCAGGACCCCGAGTCCCTGTTCGAGGACTTCGCCCAGGCCGGAACGGACATCGTGACCTGCCACATGGAGGCCGTCTCCGATCCGGCCCGAGCGATCAGAAGGGCCCAGGAGCTCGGCATGCGTCCGGGCCTGGCGGTCAACCCGGAGACGCCCGTGGACGCGGTCTTCCCGCACCTGGAGTCCCTGGACCGGGTTCTGGTCATGAGCGTGAACCCCGGCTGGGCCGGCCAGGAATTCATCGAGCCGGTCCTGGCCAAGATCGAGACCGCCCGCGAGGAGATCGATCGGCAGGGGCTGAAGGTCGAGCTGGAGGTGGACGGCGGGATCAACGAGCGAACCGGCGCGCGGTGCCTGGCCGCCGGGGCGACGGTCCTGGCCGTGGCGTCCTCGATCTTCAAGGCACCCGAGCCGGGGGAGGCGGCGCGGCGCCTGGCCGCCCTGACCGGAGCGAGGCCATGACCGAGACCGTGCTCGTGGTCGACGACGACCCGGACGTCGCCCGGTTCGTCGAGGTGAACCTGCGCTCCGCGGGCTACGACGTCACGGTCGCCTCGAACGGTGAGGAGGCCCTGGAGCGGGCCATCGAGCTGCGCCCGGACCTGGTGCTGCTGGACGTGATGATGCCGAAGCTCGACGGGTTCGAGGTGGCTCAGCGGCTGCGCCGCGACTCCCGGACGTCATCGTCGTCCATCATCATGCTGACCGCCAAGGCCCTGTCATCGGACAAGGTGCTGGGCCTGTCCTCCGGGGCCGACGACTACATCATCAAGCCCTTCGACCCGGTCGAGCTGCTGGCCCGGGTCAAGGGGACGCTCCGGCGCGCCCGGGAGATGCGGGCGCTGTCACCGCTCACGGGCCTGCCCGGCAACATCCGGGTCCAGGAGGAGATCCGGCGCCGCGTGGCCGAGCAGGAGCCCTTCGCCCTGCTGTACGCGGACCTCGACAACTTCAAGGCCTACAACGACCACTACGGCTTCGTCCGGGGTGACCGCGCCATCCAGGCCCTGGCCCGCCTGGCCAACGAGGTGGTCCACGAGCTGGTCGGCCCCGGCGGGTTCGTCGGGCACATCGGGGGAGACGACTTCATCATGATCGTGGACCCCGCGGTGGGCGAGGACATCGCGGTGGCGCTGTGCGAGCGGTTCGACCGCGAGGCGCCGCAGCTCTACGACACCGACGACGCCGAGAAGGGGTTCATCTCGGTGAAGGACCGCCAGGGGAACCTCAACAAGTTCCCCCTGCTCTCCGTGTCGGTGGGTGGCGCATCCACCAAGACCCGGAACTTCGAGCACTACGGCGAGGTGGTCACGGTCGCCACCGAGATGAAGCAGGTGGCCAAGGGACAGCCGGGCTCCGCCTACGCCTTCGACCGTCGCACCAGCTGACGGGTCCCCAACCGGCTCGTTCCGACCCGGGCGTATACTCGAGCACGACAACCGAACAAGCTCGTCTTCGGGGCGGGGTGTGACTCCCCACCGGCGGTGAAAGTCCGCGACCCCTCGGCATCCAGCCGGGGGTGGATCCGGTGAAACTCCGGGGCCGACCGTGACAGTCGGGATGGGAGAAGACGGGCAGACCTGGCGGCTCGTTGCTGGGCCGTCCTGCCCTCGACTCCGATCTGCTGTCCGGCGCGGTGCGCACTCTGGCCTCGACGAAAGAGGTGCAGGGGCGCGTGGAGGAAGTCCGAACCGACGCCGCGACGACCGAGTCCGATCTCTCGTTCATGGGCCGCGCCGTCGAGCTGGCCGCACGCGGGCTCGGCCTGGCCGCCCCCAATCCGATCGTCGGCGCCGTCGTGGTGGCGGGCGGCCGGATCGTGGGGGAGGGGTGGCACGAAGGCCCTGGGACCCCCCACGCCGAGGTCGTGGCCCTTCGCCGTGCGGCTGACCGGGCGCGCGGGGCGACGCTGTTCGTGACCCTGGAGCCGTGCAGTCACCAGGGCCGGACGCCACCCTGCGCGCCGGCGGTGGTCGAATCGGGCGTCACCCGGGTGGTCGTCGGAGCTTCGGACCCCAATCCGGTGGTCGACGGCCGGGGGCTCCAGCTCCTGCGGCGCTCGGGGATCCGGGTGGACCTGGGCGTGCTCGCCCGGGAAGCCCGAGAGCTGATCGTGGGGTTCGCCAGGCACGTGCGCACCGGCCTGCCGTTCGTCACCCTGAAGATGGCCGCGTCCCTGGACGGACGGGTGGGCGCTCGCGACGGCTCCTCGCGATGGCTGACCGGCCCGGCCGCGCGGCAGGACGTCCACCGCCTTCGGGCCGGATCGGGGGCCGTGCTGGTGGGGGCCGGGACGGCCGCGGCCGATGACCCAGCCCTGACCGTCCGGATCGACGGGTACCGTGGCCGCCAGCCCCTTCGGGTGGTGGCCGACGGCCGGGGTCGCCTCGGGGCCGGCGGCGCCCTGTTCGACGGCTCGGCTCCGCTGCTGGTGGCGACGACGCCGGCGGCCCCGCCGCGTCGGCGGGCGGAATGGGAGGCGGCCCGCGCCGAGGTGCTGATCCTGGACGACCCGGGGGACGGGCCCGGGGGGGACCCTGCTGTGCCCCTGCCCCGGCTCGTCGAGGCGCTGGGCAAGCGGGACGTGCAGGCGCTGCTGATCGAGGGCGGTCCGACCCTGGCCTGGTCGGCGGTCGCCGCCGGGGTGGTCGATCGCCTGGTGCTGTATCTGGCACCGAAGCTGGTGGGTGGTGCCGACGCCCCCGGCGTGCTCGGCGGCGACGGGATCCCCGGGATCGACCGTGCGGTGCCCCTCGCCATCCGGAGCGTCTCGAGGATCGGCGAGGACCTCAAGGTCGTCGCCGATCTCCGTCCGGCCGAGGAGGCCTGAGGTGTTCACCGGGATCGTCGAGGAGCTGGGGAGGATCACCCGGGCCGATCCGGGCCGTCTGGAGGTCGAGGCCCGTGTGGTCCCCCGCGACTCCGGGCCCGGGGCCTCGGTCGCGGTGAACGGAGTGTGCCTCACGGTGGTGGATCGGGGCGGCGATCCCGAGGCCGGTGGACCGGCGACGCTGTCGTTCGACGTCTCCGGCGAGACCCTCGCCCGGACCGCCCTGGGCCGGCTTCGCCCCGGCGACCCCGTCAACCTCGAACGTCCCCTGACCCTCATGGCCCGGCTGGGCGGCCATCTGGTCCAGGGCCACGTCGATGGCGTCGGCACGGTGTCGGCCTGCGACGACGCGGCCACCGGTCGGCTGATGCGCGTCCGGGTGGCGGACGGCCTTTCCCGGTACCTGGTGGAGAAGGGCTCGGTCGCCGTCGACGGCGTGAGCCTGACGCTGACCGACGTTTCCGGCGGCGAGTTCGAGGTGGCGCTCATCCCGTTCACCCTGGAGGCCACGACGCTCGGCGCGATCCGGCCGGGCCATGCCGTGAACATCGAGGTGGACGTGATCGCCAAGTACGTGGAGGGGTTCCTGCGCATGGCGCCCGAACCAACGGACGGACGAAGGGACGGCGAGCGATGACCGAGGAGGATGCAGCGGACGTGGAGGGTGCCGCGCAGAAGGAGGCGGAGGACGAGGCCGGGTTCGATCCCGTCGAGACGGCCTTGGGCGACATCCGGCAGGGGCGGATGGTCATCGTGGTCGACGACGCCGACCGTGAGAACGAAGGCGACTTCATCATGGCCGCCGAGAAGGTCACGCCGGAAGCCATCAACTTCATGGCCACGCACGGCCGCGGCATCATCTGCATGCCGTGCGAGCGGACCCGGCTCGAGGAGCTCCGGATCCCCCTGATGGTGGCGGGGAAGGAGGGGTCCTTCGAGACGGCGTTTGCGGTCTCCATCGACGCCCGAGGGACCACCACCACCGGCACCAGCGCCTATGACCGTTCGGCAACCATCAGGGCCGTCTGCGAGCCCGATACCCAGCCCGAGGACATCTCGATGCCCGGGCACGTCTTCCCCCTCCGGGCCCAGGACGGCGGGGTCCTCAAGCGCGCCGGTCACACGGAGGCGGCGGTGGACCTGGCCAGGCTGGCCGGCCTGTACCCGGCCGGGGTGATCTGCGAGATCATGCACCCGGACGGCACCATGGCCCGGCTCCCCGAGCTGCGCCGGGTGGCCAGGGAGCACGGGCTCACGCTGATCTCCATCGCCGATCTGATCGCCCACCGCCGCCGGATGGAGAAGCTCGTGCGGAAGGTGGCCGAGGCCTCCATCCCCACGGCCTCGGGGAACTTCAAGGCCCATGCGTACGAAAGCCTGGTCGACGGACGGGTGCACGTGGCGATGGTCCTGGGCGAGGTGGGCGACGGCGAGCGGATCCTGGTCCGCGCCCACTCAGAGTGCCTGACCGGGGACGTGGTCCATTCGCTCCGCTGCGACTGCGGGACGCAGCTCGACAGCGCGCTGGCGAAGATCGGCGCCGAGGGACGGGGGGTCGTCCTGTACATCCGGGGGCACGAGGGCCGCGCCATCGGCCTCACGCACAAGCTTCGCGCCTACAAGCTCCAGGAGGACGGCCGGGACTCCGTGGAGGCGAACGTCGAGCTGGGGTTCCCCCCGGATCCCCGCGACTACGGCATCGGGGCACAGATCCTGTTCGACCTCGGGGTTCGGTCGATGCGCCTGCTCACGAACAACCCCTCCAAGCGAGCCGGGCTCGAGGGCTACGGCCTGTCCATCCTGGAGCGCGTTCCCCTGGAGACCGAGCCCACCGAGCAGAACCTGCCCTATCTGAAGGCCAAGCGCGAGAAGCTGGGCCATCTGCTGGACCACCTGGACCTCAAGAAGCGCTCGAGTCCCTCGGAAGTGGAGCAGGGAGCGGGCCGGTGAGCGTCCTGCGGGGAACCTTCGACGTGCACGGCCGGCGGTTCGCCGTGGCCGCGGCGAGCTTCAACGAACTCGTGGTGGCGAAGCTGGTGGAGGGTGCGGTGTCCTGCTTCCGGACTCACGGGATCGCGGAGGACGACCTGGTGGTGGCCTGGGTGCCGGGCGCGTTCGAGCTGCCACTGCTTGCCCGGCGACTGGCGGGCTCGGGGCTGTTCGACGCGGTCGTCTGTCTGGGGGCGGTGGTCCGGGGGGAGACCGCGCACTTCGACCACGTCGCCGGTCAGGCGGCCCGTGGGATCGCGGATGCGGCCGCCGCCACGGGTGTCCCGGTCATGTTCGGTGTCCTCACCACCGAGACCATGGCCCAGGCCCTCGACCGGGCCGGGGGCAAGCACGGGAACAAGGGATGGGACGCGGCGATGGCCGCGATGCAGACGGTTAGCGTCCTGGACCAGCTCCCCAGCAAGGACGATCGGGCCTGACCGCGCCGGGCGCCAAAGGCGATTGCCTCGCCTGGGGGTGCGTGTTAGATTCGCGCCCGCTGTGGCGGGGCCCCACCCGCCGAGAAGTGCAAGGAGGTCCAGGTTGACGCAGGGTACGGTGAAGTGGTTCAGCAACGAGAAGGGCTACGGCTTCATCGCTCGTCCCGATGGGGACGACGTGTTCGTTCACTTCTCGGCGATCGTCGGTGAGGGCTACCGCACCCTGACGGAAGGTCAGGCGGTGGAGTTCGACATCGTGGAGGGCCCGAAGGGCAAGCAGGCCGCGAACGTGAAGCCTGCCTAGCTCGGTCGGATCCTCGGTCTTGTGGACGGGCCCCCGCGGGGGCCCGTTCCCGTTCCCGGCCTGGAGCTCAATCGTTCAGCAGCCGGTCGCGCGACCGGAGCCTGCGCGTCACCTCGTTCAGCACCACGAAGCTGATCGCCGGCTCGGACTTCAGGACCTTCAGGAATGCGCTGCGGTTGAGCCGGATCGTCACCAGCGGGGTGATCGCCACCACCGAGGCGGTCCGGGGCGCGCCGTCGAGCAGCGCGATCTCGCCGAAGAACTCCCCAGCGCCGAGCCGGGCGATGGTCCGGCCACGCCGGGTGACCTTGGCCTCCCCCTCCACGATGGCGTGGAAGGCGTGCCCGGGGGTCCCCTCCTGCACGATGTAGACGCCGGGCTTGAACCGCGACTCGCCGGTGAGCTCGGCGATGCGCTTGAGGTGGCGCGTGGAGAGCCCGGCGAACAGCGGGACCTTCGACAAGAGCTCGAGGTCCTTCTTGCGCACGCGCCGCCGCTTCGAGACGGATGGGTGTTGGACCCACTCGGCGGTGGCGGTCGGTCCGGAGAGCACTCCGGCGATGGAGGGCGCGATCCTGGGCACCAGCGGCTCCCTTCCCCCTGAGGAAGGCCGAGCTTATCGCGCCCGCCCCCTGCGCCGCGACCGTGCGAGGCGGAGGAGAGGAAGATGTCCGAAGGAAGTCCCGTCTCGACATGAATGGGAGGAAGGCATGGGCCTCGGGCTTGCCGTGTGGGCGCTGATCATCGGGGTCGCGCTGGCCTATCAGGGGTTCGCCCTGGTCCACAACGACGACCGGTGGCCGGCGTTCAGCGACGTGCTCCGGACGGTCACGCGGAGCCCCGTGGGGCGCTGGGTGGTGTTCGGGGTGTGGCTGTGGTTCGGGTGGCACCTGTTCATCCGGGGCTGGCGGTTCTTCCTGCGGGCATCGTGAGCGCTCACCTCGCCCTCGTGGTGGCCCAGGCTCACGCCGGGGCCGAGCCCAGGAGCTGGCTGGACGTCCTGCGTCACGACGTGTCTCCGGTGCTCGCCGCCTACCTCGCGTACTTGGGCATCCTGATCGCTCACGGCCGGCGGAGGCACGAGCGCCGCCCCCGATCGGAGGGATCACCGGCGCGATGGCCCGACCTCCTTCGCTACCTGGCCTCGACGGTCGCCGGCGGCTACCTCTTCTTCCTGGTGATCGTGGTGGTCTTCTACTTCATCCTGGGGAGCGAACCCACCAGCTTCATCACGCAGGCGCTGGGCCAGGGCTCACTCATGACCTTCGGCATCGTCGTGCCCGGGTTCCTTGGGCTCTCCTGGATCGCGGATCGGCTCGGCAGGGGACGAACGACGCCTCCCAAGTCCATCTAGACGCGTGTCCGTGCCCCCTCCTATACTCCGGGGAACGGATGAGCCGCGCGACCATGATGTTCCTTCCTTGAGCGCCATTCCCGGCGCTCTCTT
>JBKPBM010000216.1:0-3540 GCA_046744325.1 Actinomycetota bacterium
ACCACGGCCTGCGCCGACTCCCTCACCGCCCCCTCCGATCCCCGGCTAGTTGCCGGGCCCCGCTCGGGCCAGAGGGTATCCCACAACGCTTGCGGCTTCAGGCCACTTTCCCGAGAATGGGATCGCCCATCGCCCGCACGGGAGCCGGGCGATCCACGCTACCGAATCGGTTCGGGGGTCACGCCGTTTGGAGAAGGAGGGCTTCGAGGCCGAGGCCGACAGCCTCATCACGGCTGCCCGCGCCGACGGCGTCACGCTCCGGCTCCTCGGAGCGCTGGCCTTCAACCGGCACTGCCAGCGGTTCGGCAGGTTGCAGCAGGAGATGGGCCGACGCTACACGGACATCGACTTCGCCGGGTACGGCCGCGAAGTGGAGCCCCTCCGCCGGATGATGTCGCGCCTGGGCTACGTGGAGGACCAGGGGGTCTACGTCGAGTCGGAGGGATCCCGCCTGATCTTCGGCCACCCGGGGACCGGCCTGCACGTCGACGTGTTCCTGGACAAGCTCGAGTTCTGCCACACCATCTCGTGGAAGGGCCGTCTGGAGAAGGACGACCCCACCATCCCCCTGGCCGAGCTGCTGCTCGAGAAGATGCAGATCGTCCAGATCAACGAGAAGGACGTGATCGACACGATCATGCTCCTGCTGGAGCACCCGCTGGGCGACCGCGACGAGGAGACGGTGAACATCGACTACGTGGCCGGGCTGTGCGGGCGTGACTGGGGGCTGTGGCGGACGATGACCATGAACCTGGGGAAGGTCGAACAGCTCGCCGCCGGCTACCCCCAGCTCACCGAGGAGGAGAAGCGGACGGTTGGCGACCAGGTCCGGGCCGCGCTCGAGCGGATCGAGCGGGAGCCCAAGAGCCTGGCCTGGAAGATCCGGGCCAAGGTGGGCGACCGCAAGAAGTGGTACCGGGACGTGGGTGAGTTCGTCCCGATGCTGGAAGGGATGTGACCGGTGCCGCTGCGGAGGAAGGGGAAAGCCGGCAAGGGGGCCACCCGCATCTTCTACGCGAGCGACATCCACGGCTCGGAGCCGACGTTTCGCAAGTTCGTCAACGCCGCCAGGTTCTACGAGGTCGACGCCCTGGTCTTCGGCGGGGACCTCATGGGCAAGCTGCTGATCCCGATCGTCCGGGACACCGGGGGGTCGTGGCGGGCCAGCCTGCAGGGCTCGATCCACCGCCTCCAGACGCCCGAGGAGCTGGCGGCGTTCAAGACCCGCCTGGACACCCTGGGCTTCTACTGGTTCGAGTGCGACCCCGATGAGTACCGGACGTACGAGGGGCACCAGGACCGGATCGACCAGAAGTTCGACGAGCTGGCCCGGGCCCGGCTGGCCGAGTGGCTGGTCCTGGCCGAGGAGCGCCTGGCCGGGACCCACGTCCGGCTGTACCTGTGCGGCGGGAACGACGACACCGAGGAGGTGCTGGGGGCGCTGGACGAGGGGCCCCAGGAGCGCGCCGTCAACTCGGAGAACCGCGTGGTCGAGCTCGACGACGAGCACACCATGGTCACGGTCGGCTACTCGACGCCCACGCCCTGGGACACGCCGCGGGAGCGGAGCGAGGAGGAGATCGCGGACGTCATCGAGAAGCTGATGCCCGGCGTGCCGGACCTATCGCGGTGCGTGTTCAACTTCCACTGCCCGCCCCTGGACTCCTCGCTCGACACATGCATGAGGCTGGACGCGTCCGTGTGGCCGCCGGCCCCCGTGATCGAGCACGGCCAGGCCGTCTACTACGGCGGGGGGAGCCGGGCGGTGACCGAGGCGCTGGAGCGCTACCAGCCGGTGGTCGGCCTGCACGGCCACATCCACGAGTCCCGGGGGTCGGTGCGGTTCGGCCGCACCTGGGCGTTCAATCCGGGGAGCGAATACGGAGAGGGGGTGCTGCGGGGACTGATCGTGGCGATCCGAGGAGGGGAAATCGTCGGGCAGCAGTTCACCTCGGGATAAGGCCCGCACGGGAGAAGGAGGGAGGGATGGCCGAGGTCGCAGCAGTAACCCCCCAGGTGTTCACCAGGCGAGCCTCCGGGCTCGTCCGGGTGATGTCGCCGTATTCGGCGTTCATCTACAACATCCTCACCATGGGGGTCATCTTCCCCTGGACGTACATCTGGGCTCCCACCGCGTTCCAGGGCTCGAACCTGGTGTTGGGCATCACGTTCGCGTTCCTGTTCGAGCTCCCCATCGCCCTGGCCTACGCGTGGCTGGCCACCGCGCTACCACGGTCGGGGGGCGACTACGTGTTCCAGAGCCGGGTGTTCGGCGGCGGCCTGGGATTCACGGTGGTGTTCGCGTTCTTCGTGCTGTGGATCCTGCAGTGGGTGGCGCTGTCGGGATGGCTGATGGCCGCGCTGGGGCTGGCTCCGACGTTCCTCGGGCTGGGCGCCACCACGCACATCCACGCGTTCACCTCGATCGGCACGTGGTGCGCCACCGCCAACGGGATCATCATCATCAGCATCCTGAACGCGGCGGTGTCGCTGGTCCTGCTGGTGTCCGGGTTCCGGAACTACGTCCGGTTCCAGTACGTGATGTGGTACGCGATCCTGCTGTCGTTCGGGATCGTGCTGATCCTGTTCCTGGCCACGAACCCGACCTCGTTCCACGGCCACATCAACGCGTTCGCCCAGTCGGTGGACGGGGTGAAGAACTTCTTCGCCTCGGCCAAGGCGGCGGCCGCGTCGGCGGGGGTGAACTTCCATCCGCCGTTCTGGCTGTTCGGCACCCTGATGGTGGCCCCGATCGCGTGGACCAGCCTGCAGTGGGCGACCTACTCGGTGGAGCAGGGCGGGGAGATCAAGAACGCGCACGTGTTCCGCAACCAGGTGTTCATCCTGGTCGGCTCGCTGGTGGCCACGGCGCTGCTGCTGGTGCTCCTGGCGGCGGCCATGTCGCATGGGATCGGCAAGGACGGCATCCTGGTGGCGTCCTCGGGCTACTGGCTGGGGAACTCGAAGGCGCTGGTCGGCGGGGGCTTCATGTTCCCGAACCTGATCGCCATGGGGCTCACCGGAAGCTGGGTCATCGTGCTGATCATCGGCCTCGGGTTCGTGTTGAACTCGTTCCAGATCGTGTGCAACTGCTACATCGGGTGCACCCGGATCATGGTCGCGCAGGGCCTCGACGGCCTGCTCCCGAACTGGTTCTCCCGGGTCCACCCCCGATGGAAGACGCCGGTGAACGCGCACCTGGCCTACTTCGTGGCCGCGGTGCCGGTCATCTGGGCGTTCAACAAGATCGGGGACTGGAGCACCAAGTGGGCCCTGGGGGTGACCTTCGCCAACGGGTGCGTGTTCGTGATCAGCGCCCTGGCCGCGGCGTTGCTGCCGTACCGGGCCAGGAAGGTCTACGACGCGTCGCCCGGGGCGAAGTACAAGCTGGGGAACATCCCGCTGGTCACGATCCTCGGGGCGATCGGGTTCGTCACGGCCGGGTTCATGGTCGGGGCGTTCTTCGTGGAGAAGGGCCTGGGCCTGGCCTACTCCGGCGGCGCCACGCCCTACTACATCGTCGCCGGCACGGTCGTGTTC
>JBKPBM010000020.1:0-2207 GCA_046744325.1 Actinomycetota bacterium
GTCTACCACGGTCCCGGACAGAAGGCCTGGGTCGAGGTGCCCGATCCTAAGATCGGAGAGGACACCGATGCGATCGTTCGGCATTGACTCCGTGACGATCTGCGGGACGGACCACCTCACGCAGTCGACCACCCACCGTCGACCGCCAGCGTCGCCCCGTTCACGCTGGACGCCTCGTCGCTCGCGAGCCACGACAGGGCTGTGGCGTCTCATCCGGTTGCGCCGGGGGGGCCATCGTGGCCATCGATAGTTGCGCCCGCTCCATCGCCCAGCCGACCTTCGGGGAGGCGGTTCGTCGCCACCAATTAGATGGCCGACTCCAAGTGAGACCTGTCCCCTTCGAGGATGAGCGCATCCACCGCCTGTGGCGAGTCGGGGCGGCCGAGCAGGAAGCCCTGGGCAAGATCACAGCCCAGCGACCTGAGAGCGTCCAGCTGCTCGGGCGTCTCGACCCCCTCGGCCACCACGACGAGCCCGAGGGCGTGCGACAGGCTGATGATCGCCGCGACCATCGCGTCCTCGCCGGGCGTTGCCGTCAGCCCTTGGATGAACAACCCGTTGACCTTGACGAAGTCAAGCGGGAAATGCCGGAGGTAGGCAAGGGAGGAATAGCCGGTTCCGAAGTCATCGAGGCCAACCAGGACCCCCGCAGTCCGAAGCGCTCGCAAGCCGGTCATAGCCGAGTTGGACGCCTCCATCAGCACCCGTTCGGTCACCTCGACCTGCAAGTGATCATGGGGAAGTCCATTGGCTTCAAGTATCTCGATCACGTCGGTGGCGAGTCCAGCGTCTGCCAGGTGCCGCGCGGCGACGTTCACTCCCACGCCGGAGAAACCGTTCGCGCCGAACCGCGTATGCCACGCTGCGGCCTGCTGCACCGCTTCGCCCAGAACCCACCCATCGATGACGGTCAGCAGACCGGTCTCCTCGGCCACCTCGAGGAAGGAGGCCGGCTCCAGCAGGCTGTCGGGGGGATCGAAGATCCGCACCAGGGCCTCCGCCCTCACCAGTTGCCCGCTCCGCAGGTCGAAGATCGGCTGGTAGTGCACCCGCAGGCGCTGCTCGGCAATGGCCCGGCGCACCATCCGCTCAGTCCCCAGCCGCCCCACCGCCGTCGTGCGCAGCTCCTCGTCGAACACCTCCGCTCGGTCCCGGCCCCGACCCTTCGCCCGGTACAGCGCAAGATCGGCCTCCTGCAGCAGGCGTTCGGCGGCGTGGTGGGCATCGGCGGTGGTTGCGATGCCCACGCTCACCGTGCACACGAACTCCTCCTCACCCACCCCGTAGGGTTCCCGGCCCGCCTCGATGATGCGGTTTCCCAGTTCGATCGCCGCTCGCTCGTCGGGCATGCCCTCCGCCACGAGCACGAACTCGTCGCCCCCCATCCGAGCGAGGGTGTCCGAGGGACGGATGAACCGCAGGAGCCGCTCTGCCATCGCCTGGAGCACTGTGTCCCCCACGCTGTGACCGAGAGAGTCATTGATCACCTTGAAGCGGTCGAGGTCCAAGAACAGCACGGCCAGGATTCCCGCCCCGCGGGCCTGGCGGCGGAGCGCTTGGTGCAGCCGATCCATCAGCACCGTGCGGTTGGCCACGCCGGTGAGCGGATCGGTCAAAGCGCGGTGCTGCAAGATGGCATCGGAGCGCTGCCGCTCGCTGATGTCCCGCACGCTCGTGACCAGGAAGCTCGACCCTCCCGCCTCGACGCGGCGGGACGTGGCCTCCGTCCAGCGATACGAGCGATCCGCGCACCGGAACCGATAGGTGGTCACGATTGTGCGGTCGTGGTCAGCCAGGGACTCCCTGCTGGCGCGGAACGTCGGCAGGTCATCCGAGTGGATGAACTCGTCCTCGCGATGGCCTTCGAGCTGTTCCGGAGCCCACCCGAACAGGCGGCGAGAGGCCGGCGACACGTATCGGAGGACTCCGTCAAGCGTCGCAACTGAGCTCATGTCGGCCGCCCCGGCAGTCAGCGCGTGGAGGTCTTCGACCATGTCACCTCGGCGTCGGCTTCCCCCCATTTGGCGGGACCGCAGCTCGCTTCCTTTAAGGTAGCACCCAGGCTTCCGCCCTTTCACGTCTAGTAGGGCCGACTGGAACGTCCACGAACATCAGTGCCACGAGGGTGCTGGTCGAGCGCTCGCGCGGGGCCTGCCAAGGCTGAGAACCGGATCCCGGCCCGGCCCGATTCGACCACGGCGGTATAC
>JBKPBM010000105.1:0-1976 GCA_046744325.1 Actinomycetota bacterium
GTCTACGAGAAGATGGTCCTGCGGGGCAAGGAGTTCAACGAGATCTACGACCTGGTCGGCATCCGGGTCCTGGTGGACTCCGTTCGCGACTGCTATGCGGCGCTGGGGGCCATGCATGCGCTGTGGAAGCCGGTGCCGGGCCGGTTCAAGGACTACATCGCGATGCCCAAGTTCAACATGTACCAGTCGCTGCACACCACGGTGATCGGGCCGGAGGGACGCCCGCTCGAGATCCAGATCCGGACCCACCAGATGCACACCACGGCCGAATACGGCATCGCCGCCCACTGGCGGTACAAGGACCGCTCGAGCAAGCGCGACGAGCGCGACGAGATCGAGTGGCTGGCCCGGATGCTCGAGTGGCAGAAGGAGCTGGCCGACCCCCGGGAGTTCATGGAGGGCCTGAAGATCGACCTCTACGAGGGCCAGGTCTTCGTGTTCACCCCGAAGGGCGACGTCATGAACCTGCCCGCCGGAGCCACGCCGATCGACTTCGCCTATGCCATCCACACGGAGGTGGGGCACCGCACGGTGGGGGCCAGGGTGGCCGGCAGGCTGGTGCCGTTGGACTACGCGCTGCAGACCGGCGACACCGTGGAGATCCTGACCTCGAAGGCATTGGACGCGGGGCCCAAGCAGGACTGGCTGGCCATCGTCCGGTCCCCCCGGGCCAGGACGAAGATCCGGCAGTGGTTCTCCAGGGAGCGCCGGGAGGACGCCCTGGAGATGGGACGCGACCTGCTGGCCCGAACGCTGCGCAAGCACTCGCTCCCGGTGGTGCGCCTGACCTCCGATCAGCTCATGCGCCAGGTGGCCACCGACCTTCACTACCCGAGTCTGGACGCGCTGTACGTGGCCATCGGGGAGGGGCAGGTCTCGCCGCAGTCGGTGGTGTCACGCCTCTCTCGGCTGGTCTCCGAGGACGCCATCGACGAGGCCGAGGAGATCCCCGCCGCCCGCCCGGTCCGGCTGGGGCGCGAGCCCACCCAGGCCGTGGTGGTGCAGGGGCGGAGCGACGTGTGGGTCAAGCTGGCCCGGTGCTGCACGCCCGTCCCCGGCGACCAGATCATGGGGTTCGTCACCCGGGGCCAGGGCGTGTCGGTGCACCGCACCGACTGTCCGAACGTCCGTGAGCTGGCCAAGGAGCCCGACCGGATCATCGAGGTGGACTGGCAGGCGGGACGGCAGACCTCGTTCGCGGTGTCGATCCAGATCGAGGCGCTCGACCGGCGCAAGCTCCTGCAGGACGTGGCCACGGTTCTGGGCGACCAGCACGTCAACATCACCCGGGCCTCGTCGATGACCGGGAAGGATCGCATCGCCACGCTGCGCTTCACCTTCGAGCTGGCCGACATCGCCCACCTCTCGAGCATCCTGTCGGCGGTCAAGCGCGTGGACGGGGTGTTCGAGGCCTCCCGCGTCGTCCCGGGGTAACTCAGGCGGGCCCGTGCGCCTGGTGATCCAGCGCGTCTCTCGCGCCTCCGTCCGGGTCGGTCAGCTGGTGGTGGCCTCGATCGGCCCGGGGCTGCTGGTCCTGGCCGGCGTGGGTCGGGACGATCGAGACGGTGAAGTGGAGTGGCTGGCCGGGAAGGTGGCCAACCTCCGGATCTTCGAAGACGAGGAGGGCAAGATGAACCGGTCGGTCCTGGACGTGGGGGGCGAGGTGCTGATCGTGCCGCAGTTCACCCTCTACGGCGATGCGACGAAGGGCCGGCGACCATCGTGGGCGGCGGCGGCCGCACCGGACGTGGCCCGTGATCGCGTGGAGCAGTTCGCCTTGTCTCTGGAGACGCAGGGCGTTCCGGTACGCCTGGGCGCCTTCCAGGAGCACATGCAGGTGGAGCTGGTCAACGACGGCCCGGTGACGATTCTGCTGGAGGCGCCCGCCTCAGTCGGGCGCTGAGGACTCATCCGGGTGGGTGGATCTCTTCACCGGAGGTATGTCGCGACATACGTCTCTGCGCAGGGGCCGGGGC
>JBKPBM010000137.1:0-8900 GCA_046744325.1 Actinomycetota bacterium
AGGGTCACCATGCGCCTTCCGCCGGACGAACGCCCGCGGGCCGGATCGAAGCTGCGCGTGGGCGTGGCCCGGGCGAGCGTTCGACTCTTCGATCTCGTCAGCGGCCTGGCGATCCGTCCGTCCTGACGGAAGTCGCGTCAACCGGCCCCGGGGGCGGCGCGGCTGATCGCATCGAGCGCCTCCTGCATGGTGGGCTGGCCGTCGACTCCACCCAGGGCCCGCATCGACAGCGCCCCACAGGCGTTCCCGATGGCCATCGCCCGCTCGAGCGGCTCCCTGGCGAGCCAGGACGCCAGGAACCCCGCGTCGAAGCTGTCTCCGGCGCCGGTCGTATCCGTGGGGTCGACCTGAAGCCCGGGCGCGCGAACGAGGTTCGTTCCCTGCGCGGCGATGGCTCCCTCCTGGCCCAGCTTAGCCACGACGAGCCCGGCCGATCGAGCCAGGCGCAGCACGGCTCCCTCGATGGCGTCCTCACCCGCGATCCGCATCGCCTCGACCCCGTTGGGAAGGAACACGTCCGTCCGGGCCAGCACATCGTGCAGGCTCCCATCCCATCCGCCCGATGGATCCCAGTTGGGATCGAGAGACGTCGTGACGCCGAGCCGGTGCGCCTCGTCGAACAGAGAGGGAAGGTCCGGGGCCAGCCGGCGTTGCAGGAAATACGAGCTCACGTGGACGTGCTCGGTCTCCCTCAGGAGACGCGGATCGAGAAGCTCCGCGCGAAGCTCAGGGATCGTTCCGGGATGGGTCAGGATGGCTCGGTCATGTCGCCTCGAGAGCACGACCGTGAGCCCGGTGGGCAGCTCCCGATGGACGATGATTCCCTCCCCGTCGATCCCTCGAGCATCGAGGTGGTCTCGGATCCATCGCCCGAACAGGTCGTCCCCGACGACGCCACACATGGCCACCTTGAGGCCGAGCCGAGCGGCCCCCGATCCCACGATGCCCCCCGAGCCGCCCATCGTGACGTGGGCCTCCTCGACGAGCCGCTCGGCCTGCCCGAAGACGGGGGCGACATCGCCCCCCAACACGATGTCCGGATTGAGGTCGCCGAGGACCAGCAGATCGAATCGGGGGGCCACGGCCACACAATAGCGGCGTGGCCCGCCCGGTCTCGTGAGTCGCAGCTTGGCCGGATCGCCGGCGGTAGATTGGGGCCAGTGAACGCGGGCACGCCCCGGCGACTGGAGGCCCCCTGATGAGACGAGCCCACCGGACCCCCGCCGAGCCCCCGGGGCACCATCATGCGGAACGAGCGCGCGAGTACGATCGCGAGGTCCAGCCGGTCGCGTATTTCAACGATGCGGTGTTCGCGATCGCCATGACGCTCCTGATCTTCAGCATCAGGGTTCCTTCGGGAACGTCGACCGACACGCTCGGCCGCGCCCTACGCGGCCTGGCTTCCTCGTTCTCGAGCTACGGGATCACCTTCCTCGTGATCGGGTTCTACTGGCTCGGCTACCACCGCCAGCTCCATTTCATGGAACGCTTCGACGGAGCAACACTGGTCATCGACCTGCTGTTCTTGATGAGCGTCGCCTTTCTCCCTTTCCCTTCCCTGTTGCTCAACCAGTACTTCGGCTCCGTCTCGGTGATCTTCTACGCGTCCAGCATGGCCGCGAGCGGCCTCCTGCTCGCGGTGTTGTGGGTCCTCCCCGCCAGGCGAGGACTCCTGAGGGATGTCGATGCACGGCTGAACCGCTACTACACGGTTCGCGCTCTGTACTCCCCGGCGATCTTCCTGCTCTCGATCCCGGTCGCCCTGGCCGCGCCCAAGGCGGCTGAGTACGTGTGGGGCCTGGTCCTCGTGGGCCGGCCTCTCGTTCGGACCGTCGCCTACCGCTGAGTCACCGGGCGGCTGATCGGCTGGGGCCAGTTAGACGAACCGCTTGACAAACGCCAGTGCCGTGTCCGCGACCTCGCGCCACCCGCCGTCGATCGTCAGCGCGTGCCCGCGCCCGGGTATCTTCACGATCTCCGTGACGCCTTCGTTGCGCTTCTCCCGCTTGTAGGACGCGCTCGAGATCGACCACGGCACGGTGTGGTCGAGCTCGCCGGAGATGACCAGCATCGGACCGCGCCCGGGGTTCTTCGTGTCGACCTTCGCCTCAGTCCACGGATTCAGGTTGGCCAAGGCCGCCTGGAAGACGGGTTCTCCCGGCGCGGCCACGGCGAACCGCTCGTACAGCTGCCTCGCCTCGTCCTCGCCGACAGCGTTGGCAAATCCGTAGCGGAACTGGTCGTAGGTGAGCGGGACCGCGCGATGCCGGTTGCCGGGTCGGCGCAGGACGGGGAATGCGGATCTGAGCGCCGAGATCGGAAGGGGGAGGACGCCACGGAACGGCGCCGGGGAGATCGCCACCGAGACCGCGGCCAGGCCCCGGCCGGCGAGGATCTCTGTCATCAGCCCGCCGAACGAGTGCCCGATGACCGCTGGCTTCTTGGTGAGCCCCCGGATCACCTCGTCGAAGTGGTCGGCCACCTGTCCGATCGACTTCTTGGCGAAGACATCCGGATGCTCCTTGGCCTCCTGAACGGTGTCCGGATCGTCGGGCCAACCCGGCGTGAGGGCCGCGAATCCCGCCCCCTCGAAGAGCCTGGCCCATCGATCCCAGCTGCTCGGCAGAAGCCACAGGCCATGGACGAACACGACAGGCGTACCCCCGGACGCGTTCGCCTTGTCTATCTGGGATTGCTCCTGCCCGGTGACGGTCGTCATGGGGGCGGCTCCTTTGTCGTCGTGTCGGAGGGCGGTTTCCCGGAAGCATGGGTGTCGGCAAGGGACCGCGCAAACGCCGAGACTGTAGTGGACGTCCGATTGGATCTCGAGGGTTCGGGTGTCGTTCACGCGGGTGCCAGACTCGACTACTCCCGTCTTCGATTGGACGAGACCTTCGGCCAGAATGAAAGTACCCTCGGAACCCACCGAGCCCGTACGTTGGACCTTCCAGGGGGCCGAGATGAGACGCAACATCGTTCTTCTTGTCGCGGTGACGGTCGCGGTGCTTGGCTGGGCGAACCCAGTCGGGGCGCGTTCCACGCCGTCCCGCACCGCCTGCGATGGTCAGTGGCACCTGGTTCCGAGTGCGAACCATTCGTACAAGAACGGCGAGTACGATTCACTGGTCGCAGTGGCCTCGCTGTCCGCGTCGGATGGGTGGGCGGTGGGGAGTGGCTCGAAGTATCCGGGCAGCTACTTCGACCACACGCTGATCGAACGCTGGGATGGAGTCGCCTGGGGCCACGTGCGCAGCCCGAACACGTCCGACACCGAGAGCTACCTGAATGGGGTGGCGGCGGTGGCGCCCGATGACGTGTGGGCAGTGGGGGGGACGGACTCGATCGGACCGCCCTACCACGCCCTCGTGGAGCACTTGGACGGAACCTCGTGGTCCGTCTTCCGTGCGGCTTCGGCGGAGGGAACGCTCTACGGTGCGGGTGCGACGGGGCCCGACGACGTATGGGCGGTGGGGACCGACGGGTACCCGGGTCCTGGCCTCATCGAGCACTGGGATGGGACCACGTGGTCGGGAACCTATCTGTCGATGAACGCGGTGCTTCGGTCGGTCACGGCGGTGGGGCCCGGTGACGTGTGGGCGGTGGGCTACCAGTACAACCCTGCCGACACCGATGGCGACTTCACGCTGACGATGCACTTCGACGGAGCGAGCTGGACCGAGTTCCCGAGCCCGAACCCACTCAAGATCCATCCACAGGACCAGAACTGGCTGACCTCGGTGAGCGCGGTCGGCTCGGACGACGTGTGGGCGGTCGGCCGATACGGAGACCACGACGGCGGGCCGCTCGACGACACCCTGGTCGAACACTGGGATGGCGTGCAGTGGACCCAGATCGCCAGCTTCAATCCGGGAGGTTCGGGAGAGGACGACGACCTGTGGGGAGTCGCGGTCGTCGCATCCGATGATGTCTGGGCCGTGGGCACGTTCGGGAACTCGGACCCAGACCTCTTTGCACTGGCCGAGCACTGGGATGGCGTCTCATGGACGCAGGCGCCCATGAATCCCCCGGTCGGACGGTTGCTGGGCGTGGGGCTGAGCCAACGGGCACCGGGATCTCGGCGACCGGAGACAGGAACGGGCCGGGGTTCGCCGTGGTCACGCTCGCCGAGCACCCCTGCCCCGCTTAGCGTCGGCGCGTGTGCCGGAGGTCCGTGCCGCTCTTGGCGCGCCCGCCCGCCGACCGAGGCCCTTCGGACGGATTGATCAACCAGCTCCTCGTGCGACTGCCTGGATCAGGTTTCATGCAGCGTTCACGCCGAGGACCACGCAGCTTCAGGTGCCTCGCCTAGCGTCGGTGAAGTGCACGAGGTCCTGGAGCTCGGCAAGCCACGCGGGCGGCATCCTGAGACGGTGCTGGCGCTCATCGCTCACGACGCGAAAAAGGACGATCTCCTCAAGTTGGTACGGGCCCACCGGCGCACCTTCGCCAGCTTCCGGCTGGTCGCCACGGGGACCACGGGGAAGCTGTTTGGGCGAAGAGCTCGGCCTCCCGATCGAACGGATGGCGACGGGTCCCGGGGGCGGCGACCTGCAGATCGGGCGCATCGTCGAGGGGGGAGTGGACGCGGTCATCTCCCTCCGGGATCCGTTGACGGCGCACCCGCACGAACCCGACATCCAGGCGTTCCTGAAGGTCTGCGACGTCCACCGGGTCCCGGTCGCCACGAACGTGGCCTCGGCGGAGATCCTGCGGCACTTCCTTGCCGAGCACGGACGGCGGATGGCGGAGGCTCGATGATGATCGCAACGTGGGATCTCCTCGACTGTCCCGAGTGCAGCTCGGCCGGATCGGTCGAGGACGGCGTCTGCCAGATCTGCCTGGCCGAGGACATCGATCAGCCGGAGGCGACGGCCGGCCTTCCTCCGGCCGCCTCAGAGCCGGTGGCGGCTGCCGGGCCCGGCCCGATGGTCCACCCGTCGGTCCCACTCCGGTTCAGCGATGTGATCAGCGAGCTCCGGATGATCGCGGACCTGGCGGCGGCCGCCGTTGAGGTCGAGGGTTCCTATCTGGCCCGAGCGTGCCATCACGCGGAGTCGCTCCTGTTGGTGCTGCGCGAACAGTTCTTCCGGGAGGTCGTCCTTCCGGGGGGCCGGCCCGCGGCGGACACGGCCGCGTCGCGGCCCTGAGCCCGTCCTCGGTTCGTTCAAACGTTCACATTCCGTTCACCTGGGGGCCCAGGTCGGTTCACGTGGGCTCCCTACCGTCGGACCCGTGGAGTTTCCACCCACACGGACCCGAGCAGCCGCGACCGATCGCCGCGGCTTCCCCGGGAGGGGATTCGAGGCGCCTCCCGCACCCCCCTCGCTCGCCTCGAAGCCCCTCCCGAGGACCGGAGGCCTTCCCCTCGGCGTCCTCGGAACCACTCACGGAAGGAGGAACACATGAACAGATGGCGTGCGATCAGGGGCGCCGGGGTCCTCGTGGTGGCCCTGGCCGTGCTCGGCGCGGCCTGCAGCAGCAAGAACAACACGGGCAGCAACGGGAACACGGGCGGTACCTCGTTCCAGGGTGTGGCCCTGACGGGCGCCGGCGCGACCTTCCCCGACCCCATCTACGAACAGTGGTTCAAGGACTTCCGGGGGGTGGAGTCCGGAGCCAAGATCAACTACCAGGCCATCGGCTCGGGCGGCGGGGTCACCCAGTTCACCCAGAAGACGGTGGACTTCGGGGCCTCGGATGCACCGCTCAAGGATGAGGAGGCGGCCGCTCTCCCCGGCGGCGCCAGTGGCGCGGTCGAGATCCCCACGGTGTTGGGCGGCGTGGTCATCGCGTACAACGCCCAGGGCGTACCGAGCGGCCTGAAGCTCGATGGCAAGACCGCAGCCGACATCTTCCTGGGCAAGGTCAAGAACTGGAACGATCCCGAGATCGCCTCCCAGAACTCCGGGGTGACCCTTCCCAGCATGCCGATCCAGATCGTCCACCGGTCGGACGAATCGGGAACCACGAAGGTCTTCACCACGTGGCTCTCCAAGGAGAGCTCGCAGTGGGACTCACAGGTCGGCGCCGACAAGGCCGTCCAGTGGCCGGTGGGCACCGGCGGGGACGGGAACGACGGCGTGGCGGCCGGGATCAGCCAGACCGACGGAGCGGTCGGGTACCTCTCCTACGACTTCGCGGTCAGCAGCGGGCTGGGCGTCGCCCAGATCAAGCGTGACAGCGACGGGCAGTACATCGCCCCGTCGGTGGACTCGATCAGCGCTGCCGGCGGGATCCTGAAGTTCCCCATCAGCGCCGATACGAACATCCTGAACTCCAGCGCGCCCGGCGCGTATCCGATCGCCAGCACGACCTACGTCCTGGTGTACAAGGACCAGACGAGCAAGGACAAGGGCCAGACGATGGTCGACTTCCTGTACTGGGCGTTGACGAAGGGTCAGGCGGAGGTCACCAAGCTCAACTACTCGCCGCTCCCCTCGGCGATCGACCAGCAGGCAATGGCCCTGCTGTCGCAGATCCAGAACGGGGGCCAGACGATCCAGCCGTCGCCTTCCGTGACCGGGTAGGTAGGCGAGGCGAGAAGCTGAGCACCACAGCCACACGTCCGCCGATGGGGGCGCCGCCTGAAGGGCGGCGCCCCCATCATTCCCGTCGAGGGGACCGTGCCTTCAGAGGCGCGTCCGCAGCGGTCGCCTTCGGCCTCATCGCGCTCCTGGCCGTGATGCTCTGGGAGCTTGCGACCGGAGGGTCCCGGGCCTTCGCCACGTTCGGCCTGCACTTCCTGACCGGCCGGAACTGGAACCCGGTGTTCGGCCGGGAGGAGTTCGGCGCATTGCCGTTCATCTTCGGGACGCTGGTGACCTCGGCGGTGGCCATCGTCCTGGCCGTGCCGGTCGCCGTGGGGCTGGCCATCCTGCTGAACGAGGTGCACTCGGGCTGGCTCCGCAACCCCCTTGCGGTCTTCGTCGACCTGCTCGCGGCCATCCCCAGCGTGGTCTACGGCCTGTGGGGCCTGTTCGTGATGAAGCCGGTGTTCGACCACCGGGTGGAGCCGTTCCTTGGAGCAACGATCGGCAAGGTGCCACTCATCGGCGAGCTGTTCAGAGGGACCCCCACCACAGCGGGACCCGGCTATGCGGGGGGGGACCTGTTCACCGCCGGGGTCATCCTGGCGATCATGATCCTTCCCATCGTCACCGCGGTGACCCGCGAGGTGGTGGCCGTGGTCCCGAAGGATCTGCGCGAAGGCGCTCTGGCGCTCGGGGCCACCCGCTACGAGACCATCCGGATGGCCGTGCTGCCGTATGCCCGCAGCGGCATCGTGGGTGCCTCGATGCTCGGGCTCGGCCGGGCGCTGGGCGAGACCATCGCCGTGTCGATGGTGGTCGGCAACGGCCTGGGGATCGGGACCTCGCTGTTCAAGGCCGGCTTCACCATCCCCGCGGTCATCGCCAGCGAGTTCCGGGAGGCCACCGGGGTGGGCGTGCACCGATCGGCGCTCCTGGCCCTCGCGGTGGTCCTGGTCGTCATCGCCCTGGTGCTGGCCGCGCTGTCACGGCTCCTGGTCCGGCGCACCGCCAGGTTGGTGGCGGGGGAGACTGCGGCGGGGGCGGCCGAGATCCCCGCTCTGCGGGCCACCGGATGAGCGCCGTGGCTGGGGTCCGGACCGTGCCGAAGAGAGGAGCGCTCAGCGGGGTGCGCCGGGCGAAGGACCGGGCGTTCACGGTGTTCCTCTGGAGCTGCGGCGTGCTGGCCATGCTGCCCCTGCTGTTCATCACCGCCTACGTCGTGGCGAAGGGGGCGGCCGCGCTGAACCTGGACTTCTTCACCAAGGAGCCCGAGCCTCCGGGGGTCCCCGGGGGCGGGATCGTGCAGTCGTTCATCGGAACCGGCCTCATCGTGGGCATGGCCACGCTGTTCTCCGTGCCCCTTGGGCTGTTCGCCGGCCTCTACCTCTCGGAGTTCGGGCGGGGCCGGTTCGCCTCCTCGGTCCGCTTCGTCGCCGAGATCCTGCTGTCCACTCCGTCCATCGTGGCTGGCGCGTTCATCTGGGCGGTGGTCGTGGTGGCGCTGGGGACCTTCTCGGCCTTCGCTGGGGCCGTGGCCCTGACCGTGCTGATGTGGCCGATCATCGCGCGGGCCACGGAGGAGATCCTCCGTCTGGTGCCCGAGGACCTCCGGGAGGGCGCCCTGGCCCTGGGCCTGCCGCGGTGGAAGGTGGTCCTGCGCGTGGTGGTCCCCACAGCCGGCGCCGGGATCTTCACCGCGATCATGCTGGCCGTGGCCCGGGGGATGGGAGAGACCGCGCCGATCCTGCTGACCGCCCTCGGCAACGACTTCATCAACGTTCGGCCCCTGCAGCCAACCGACGCATTGCCGCTTCGCGTCTACACCTACGCTCGAACGCCCGTGCTGTCCCAGCACGCCATCGGCTGGGGCGGGGCCCTTATGCTCTTGGTGGGGGTGTTGCTGCTATCGATCACCGCACGGATCCTGTCCAACCGCCAGCAGAGACGGACTCGGTGAGGGGCATGCAGGCCTCCGACCTCAACGCATGGTTCGGCCCCACCCAGGCCCTCCGGAACGTGAACATGGCTGCCGACCCCCGGGCGGTCACCGCCGTGATCGGTCCCTCTGGCTGCGGCAAGTCGACGTTCATCCGGTGCCTGAACCGCATGCACGAGGAGGTGCGCGGCGCCAGGGTGACCGGCAAGGTGATGTACGACGGGCAGGACATCTACGCCCCGGACGTCGACCCGGTGGAGATCCGGCGCCGGATCGGGATGGTGTTCCAAAAGCCCAACCCGTTCCCCACCATGACCATCCTGGACAACGCGGTGGCCGGCCTGAAGCTCACCGGCGGACTGTCGAAGTCCCAGCTCCGGGAGCAGGGTGAGAAGGCCCTTCGGGCGGCGGGGCTGTGGGACGAGGTCAGGGAC
>JBKPBM010000127.1:0-11114 GCA_046744325.1 Actinomycetota bacterium
GCGGCAGCGACGAGCGCCATCCCCATCGGGCCCATCACGACCATCCCGGTCAGTTCGGCCGTCCCCGCGTTGCCGGCTCCGGCGTCCGCGCTCAGGTGCGCGGGCGGAGACGGCTTGGGCTTGGGGCTGTGCGACGGGTGCGGCTTCGGGGAAGGCGTGGGTGAGGGAGGAGCGGGCGACAGGGACGGCGCCGACTCGAAGGTCGAGGAGCCCGGGATCGGAGGATTGGCGAAGTCCCGCACCGGCTGGCCCTTCATGGCCGCCGCCATGAAGTCATGCCAGATCTCTGCGGGGATCGACCCGCCGAACACGTTCGGGAACCCCTCGACGTCGTGCATGGGCCGGTTCTCGGTCTTCGGGTAGCCGACCCACACGCAGGCCACGAGCTGCGGCGTGTAGCCACAGAACCACGCGTCCTGGAAGTTCTGGGCGGTCCCGGTCTTGCCGGCCGCAGGGCGCCCGATGTTCGCCGCGGTCCCGGTCCCGTGCTGGATCACGCCCTGCAGCGCCTCGGTCACCAGGTCCGCGACGTTGGTGGGGATGGCCCGCTTCGGTTCCGCGGGGCCCTTCGTGAGGACCTTGCCCGAGGGGTCGGTCACCTCCTGGATGGCCATCGCGGGGTGCCGAAGGCCGCGCGCCGCCAGGGTGGCGTACGCGTCCGTCATGTCAAGCGGTGACACCGGCTGACTGCCGAGCGTGATCGAGCAGACCGGCTGGAGGTGCGAGGTGATCCCCATGCGATGGGCCACGTCCACCACGTTACGAGGCCCGACCTTGACGACCAGCTGGGCAAAGATCGTGTTCACCGAGTTGGCGATGGCGTCCAGCAGGGGCATGGTCCCCGCGGACTCGTCGGCGTAGTTCGACACGTCCCAGGGCTTCTGGCCCGTCGGGTCGTAGCACATCGGGTCGGTGATCACCAGGTTCGGAGGTCCGACCCAGATCGAGTTCAGCGAGATGCCCTGTTCCAGCGCGGCGGTGAGGGTGAACGGCTTGAAGGCGCTCCCCGCCTGCCGGTGCGCCTGCACGGCCAGGTTGAACTTCGCCTTGGCGAAGTTCCTCCCCCCGACCATCGCCCGGATCGCCCCGGTCCGTGGATCGATGGCCACGAGCGCCGCCGATGGATCCGTCGCCGCGCTCAGATGGGAGCTCACCGCGTTCTCCGCCGCTCGCTGGTCGCCGGAGTCCAGCGTGGTGGTCACCCGCAGCCCGCCCGAGAAGGTCTGCTCCACGCCGAACCGGTCCTGGAGCTGCGCGGAGACGTACTGGGTGAAGAAGTTGGACGGGGAGTTCGAGTCCGGCTTGGTCACGTGCAGGGTGACCTTCTTGGCCTCGAGGCGAGCGTCCTGCGCCGCGGTGATGTAGCCCTGCTGGGCCAGGTCGTGCAGCACGATGTCCCGCCGCCCCTGGGCCAGTTTCGGGTGGCGGATGGGGTCGTAGACCGCCGGTGCCTGGATCAGGCCGGCCAGCGTGGCGGACTGCAGCACCGACAGCTTCGACGCGTGGATGCCCCAGTACGTCCTGGCGGCCGCCTCCACGCCGTACGCGCCGTTGCCGAAATACACGGTGTTGAGGTAGCGCTCCAGGATCTGGTTCTTCGTGTAGAGCTGCTCGAGCTTGATGGCCAGGATCGCCTCGTGGAACTTCCGGGCCAGGGTGCGCTGGTCGTTCAGGTAGGCGTTCTTCACGTACTGCTGGGTGATCGTCGAGCCGCCTTCCACCACAGCCTGGTGGCCAAGGTTCTCCAGCGCCGCCCGCAGGATGGCCGTGGAATCCACCCCTCCGTGCCGGTAGAAGTTCTTGTCCTCCACGGCGATGACGGCGTCTCGCACGTTCATCGACATCTGGGCCAGGGGGACCGGGATCCGGTTGAACCCGTCCTGCAGCGTCGTGATCAGGTGGCCGTTGCGGTCGTAGACGAAGGTGGTCTGGGGCCCCTGGGGAGCCCTGGGCAGGGGCACGTCCGTCACGTGGGTGATCGATTCGGTGACGGGCTTGGCCACGCCGGACAGACCCAGTCCCACGGCCACGGCGATGACCCCGGCAAGCACCAGCAGCGCGACCGAGCGCGCGATCAGGGACGATCCCCGGATCACGAACGATCCGAGTCTCGGCCCCGGATGGCCCCGAGAGCGGTACAGCGGGAAGGACTCAGCCATAAGGCGCGGAACTCAGCGATCCCTCGGGCTCGCGGGATGCGGACCGGTCTGACCGGGGCAGGGTGGTCGGCACCCTCGCACCATCCCCCGACCCTCTGCCAGCCAAACACGGGCGACCGGAACCTGCCCTCCGCGGAGCGGCGACCGCGCAGGTCGCGACCGAATCGCCACAGCGGCCCCCACCTGGGTCTTCGGTACACTCTCGACCGGAGAGGTCGCCTAGTCTGGTCTATGGCGCCGGTTTGCTAAACCGGTTGGGCTGTGAGGCCCTCGGGGGTTCGAATCCCCCCCTCTCCGCCGGTCAGTTCAATGGTAGGCGGGGATCTTGCCGACCCTTCGCGGCGAGCCCCAGAATGCCCACTCCTTGTACCAACCCAGGATCGACGCCCATCCCCAACGCTTGTTGACGAACGCCGTCTTGGCGATCTCGGGCCGGAGCATGCTCAGGCCGCGGTGCTCCAGCGTGACGCGGGTCCCTCCGTCGACCTCCTCGAACCGGACCTCGACCTCCGTGCCGTTCAGGTCGTGCCCGCCGTCCTCGTACAGAAGGACGAGCCGGCTGCCCGGCTCCCAGACCGTGATCCGGCCGATCTCCAATACGTCACCCGCGTCGTCGTCGTAGACCTCCAGCCAGCGCCCGCCCACGCCGGGCTCGAACCGGATGTCGATGGCGCGCGTCGAGTCGTACCAGTTGATCGGGCCCGGTCTCCACCACCGGCCGATCTCCTCGGTGAAGATCTCGAACGCGGCCGTGGGATCGACCACGACCTCCACGCTGGTGGTCACCACGTCTGGTGTGCTCATCGGCGGCGCTCCTTTCGGACGGCGGGTGCCTTGCGGTTGGCGTGAGTCTTGAACGAACCGAGCTGCTCGGCCCAGAAGGCCTGGACCTGATCGAGCCATGCCTGCAGGGCGACGAACTGATCCCGCCTGAGGCGGTACAGCCTGCCCCGCGCGTCGTGCTCGACCCGGTCCTCCTCGATCAGGCCGCTTGCGCGCAGGACCTTGAGGTGGCGGCTCATGGACGGCGGGCTGACCCGTGAGGCCGCTGCCAGCTCCCCGGCGCGCCTGGGCCCCTGCCGGAGCAGGTCGACCACACGACGGCGGGTTGGATCGGCGAGGGCGGTGAAGGCTCGATCCAGATCGTTCACGATGCGGGCAATCATTAACCGCAGCGTTAAGGAGTGTCAAATCGTCGGCCCTGCGCCGAACCCGCTAGCATGTCCGGTGGCCACCGCGCCCGTAGCTCAATCTGGACAGAGCGTCTGACTACGGATCAGAAGGTTGGGGGTTCGAGTCCCTCCGGGCGCACCATCCAGACGGTACGCGAACCGTTCGCAGTCCCTCCGGCGCACCTTCGGGCTCCAGGTCGGGGTACGCTTCGCGGCCACGAGGAGAGGAGCCACAACGGCGGCCTTCGCATCTGTTGGATCGCCTGGTCGGGAGAAAGGATGACGCGGTGCGGATCAATCATCAGGTTGTCGTGTTCGACGCCGCAGACCTTGCGGCCGAAAGCAGCTTCTGGGCCGGGGTGCTCGACGGCACCGTCGATGCTGAGGACGACTGGCACATGGTGATGGTCGACGGCGGACCGCGCGTGGGGGTTCAGCTGGCCCCCAACCACGTCCCGCCCGACTGGCCGGAGGGGACACCTGAGCAACAGATCCACCTCGACCTGTGGGTCGAGGACTTTGGGACAGCTCATGATCGCGTCATGTCGCTGGGGGCGAAGGTGCTGAAGCCGGCGGAGCAGGGCGACTCCCCCGACAACTTCCAGGTCTATGCCGATCCTGCCGGGCATCCGTTCTGCCTGTGCTGGCTTCAACGACGCGACCCGCGGTAAGCCTCTGGGGGAGTTTGTCGGTGCCGGCCCGCGCTCAGGCATGCGCCGTGCCGATCCACTCGCGTAATCGACTGCGCGCTCCCTCCGGCTGACAGAACCGGTCCCCAAGGGCCATTCTTGGGGGGAGGGAATCGGAGACCTCGCGATGGACAAGACCGAGACATCAACGCAAGGAGAGAGCCCGGCGCTGCTGAGCCTGCATCGGCTGCGGCTGCGATTCGGAGACCCGGATCTTGAGTCGGCGTTTCGCGACGACCGCTTTCGCCACAACGTGGGCAACATCCGCTTCGCCTTCCTGGCCGGGATCGCCCTCTGGGTCTCCTGGGGCCTGCTCCTGCGACCGCACATCCTTGCCCTCTCGGACCGGAGGCTCGACACGATCGTGCGGCTCGGGGTGTTCGTCCCGATGCTGATCGTTGGCCTCGCGCTCACGTTCACGCCATTCTTCCGTCGCATCTGGCAAGGGATGTCCGTCGCCATCGCAACGGTGACGCTGCTGACATGGGTCTACTACGTCGCGCACATCCTGACGTTGCCGCCGGACTTCGGGTACGTCGGGGTCATCCTGATCACCGCCTTCACCTACACGCTGCTGCGGCTCCGGTTCATCCTGGTCCTGCTGATCACGGTGATCGGCATCGCCGCCTACCTGCCCTACGCGTTCACGGCGCGGTACATCGTGGACGTGACCCGTGTGCTGGCCACGCTCTACCTGGTCTCATTCGGAGGCCTCGGCGCACTGGCCGCCTATCGACTGGAACGGTTCTCGCGACAGGTCTTCCTTCGCGAGCGCCAGATCGATCGGGAGCGGTTGCGATCCGATGGCCTCCTGCTGAACATCCTGCCGCAGGCCATCGTCGACCAGCTCAAGGTCTCCTCCGGCGGGCGGATCGCCCAGGCCTTCGACCAAGTGAGCGTGATCATCGCCGACGCGGTCGGGTCCACTGTTCAGGGCGCACGGTCATCGCCCGAGGAGTTCGCCGGCACCCTGGATGAGCTGTTCCGTCGGTTCGACGAGAGCGCCGATCGGAACGGCCTGGAGAAGATCAAGACCATCGGAGACGCATACCTGGCCGTCGCCGGCGCGCCGGTCCCCATGCCCGATCACGCTGAGGCGGCCGCCGCGATGGCGCTGGACATGCTCGCCGCGTCGGCGGAGGTTCGGTGGCCGTCCGGGGACCCGGTGGTGGTGCGGGTCGGCGTGGCTTCCGGGCCGGCCGTCGCCGGAGTGATCGGGCATCGGAAGTTCGCATACGACCTGTGGGGCGACACCGTGAACCTGGCGAGCAGGCTCGAGGAGTCCGGAGAGCCCGGCCGCGTCCTGGTCTCGGAGTCGACCGCCCGGCAACTGGCCGATCGGTTCGAGTTCGGGCCACCCCGTCTGTTGGATCTCAAAGGCAAGGGACCCACCCCCGTCCGCGTCCTGGTCGGCCGCCAATCGGACATCCCCATCGCGATGCCGACCCCCTGAGGCGGTGATGGTTCGCAACCATCGCGCGTCCGCGTTCGCGGTGGCCCTGGTGGCGGGATCGATCGCGATGGCCGGATGCAGCGGAACCAATGCCGGCGGGACGCCGCATGGTCCCGGAGCGAAGGAGACCATCACGGTTGGCGTGTCCGGCGCCTTCGCCGAGAACCACATCGTGGCGGAGATGTATGCCCAGGTCCTGGAGCGGGCCGGCTACCAGGTCGAGCGACAGTTCGCCCTGCGATCTCGAGAGACCTCCCAGAGCGCCCTGGAGTCGGGACAGATCGACCTGAAGCCGGAGTACCTGTCGTCGTTGCTCTTGTTCCTGGACCCGAACACCCAGCCCTCGGGAGATCCCGCCGGAGTGGCCAGTCAGGACCGCCGGCTGCTCCAGGGAAGAGGGATCCGGGTGCTCACGCCGTCGCCGGCCCAGGACACCAATGAGTTCGTGGCGAACGCGACGACCGCCCGTCAGTTCGGCCTGACCACGATGAGCTCGCTCGCCCCTGTCGCCGGCCAGCTGACCTTCGGCGGGCCGCCGGAGTGCCCGCAACGGCCTTTCTGCCTGGAGGGACTGGAGAGGGTGTACGGGATTCTCTTCGACGACTTCAAGCCTCTGGATGCGGGAGGGCCGCTGACCATCGCCGCACTCAAGACCGACGAGGTGCAGATCGGCTTGCTGTTCTCCACGGACCCGAGCATCAGGCAGAACGGGTTCGTCCCGCTCCTGGACGACAAGCATCTGCAGAACGCGGAGAACATCACGCCGGTGATCCGTTCGGACAAGCTGAACGGTGAGGTTCGGACGTTGCTCGATGCGGTGAGCTCCAAGCTCACCACCGAGAAGGTGACCGATCTTGTCGGGAAGGTCGTGATCGACGGGCAGGACGTGGCGTCCGTCGCCAGGGCATTCCTGGTCGAGAACGGCCTGCTGTAACGGCCGACAGTAGTCAGCCGCAGTACCCGGGTACGAGAACCTTTGCCGGCGGGGACGCGGCCCTCGGCAGCCGGGCTCGCCCGGCGCGCGTCAGCGGCTCCGCAGGAACTCGAGCACGCGCTGGGTCAGCAACGCCGCGGCGTCGGCGTCATAGGACGGCAAGCTGGAGTCGGCGAAGTAATGCTGGTCGCCCGGATAGAGGAACAGCTCGGCCTGATCGGTCGACTCGACCAGCTCGCGGGCGGCGTCGACGTCGCCCTCGCCGACGAAGAACGGGTCGGCGTCCATCCCGTGGATCTGAACCGACACCCCGTCCGGCCACGACGTCCCGAACTCCGAGACGGGCACGCAGGAATAGAACAGGAGCGCGCCACGGGCGCCGGGGCGGGTCTGTGCGAGCTTCTGGGCCGGCACGACGCCGAGCGAGAAGCCGGCGTACACGAGCTCGGCCGGCAGCTCGTTCGCGGCACGTTCGCCGCGGGCCATGATCTCGTCGAACCCGAGCTGCTTGACGTACGCCATCCCCTCATCGATGCTCCCGAAGGTCTTGCCGTCGAACATGTCGGGCGTGTGAACGGTGTGGCCGGCCTGCCGCAGCTCGTCCGCGAAGGCGTGAAAGCCCGGCGTCTGACCCTGTGCGTGGTGGAACAGCAGAACCTCTGCCATCCTTGGCCTCCCTCTCCTTGGTATGATCGACTCCTGTCAAATGATCCAGTATTCTAGATCAATCCACTGATGTCGAGCAAATCGCCGATTCCCGACTACGAGCTCGCCGAGAAGCTGGTCATCACTGCGCCGGCGCAGCTGCGGGCGATTGCGGACCCACTGCGTGACACCATCCTGGATCTGCTCCTGGAACGAGCCGCCACGGTCGCCGAGCTCGCGGCCGCGGTGAAGCGGCCGAAGAGCACCATCGCACACCACGTGAACGTCCTCCTCGACGCCGGGATGCTGCGCGTGGTGCGCACGAGGCGGGTGCGGGCGATCGACGAGCGGTATTACGGCCGAACCGCACGCGGCTTCTACGTCGGCGTGGTGAACCGTCCGGGCGAGGACCCGACGACCGTGCACGCCAACGCCCTGTCCGTTGCGGCGACGGAGTCGGGCCCGGCCCACGAGGAGGACCGGCTTCGCTCGATCCTTCGACACGCTCGCGTGCCCAGGGAGCACGTGGCGGAGTTCTGGGAGCGGGTCCTGACCCTGGCGGGGGAGTTCGCGCAGCTGCCCCGCACCGGCGACACCGTCTACGGGTTCGCCGCCGGCCTCTACCCGACCGACTATCCGACGCTGCCCGACGCGAACGCCGACTCCACGTGATCGCGACCACGTACGCGCACGATCTGACCTGCGGCGTTCCGGCACCGGACGGTCAGCCGGCTTGGGTCCTCGCCTGAAGCACCGCCTCCGCTCGCGCCAGGTAGGCCGTGGCCCGAGCATGCCGGAAGAACGGGATCGCTCCCTCGGCCTGCTCCGTGGCCCCATCGATGTCTCCCTCGGTCGCACGCGTCTCGGCCGCGCGCAGCCGCAGCAACGCCTCGGCCAGTGGGTACGGGATGGTCGCCATCGAGTCGCCCGCCGAGGCGAGATCGCCCGAGAGGATCGCTCGACCCGCCGCCGCCCACGGCCACCACTGGGGCATCGAATCGACCAACGTGGCCAGATCATTCGTCATGCCCAGGTCGAACAGCAGCAACGCGCCTTCGGGGAACATGTTGTATTCGTTCATGAACAAGGTGAGGGGATTGCGCGACATGACTTCGGAGACGAGTGTCTCGGCCTCCGCCCGCCTTCCGAGAGCAAGGCAAATGATGCCGCGCACCAGAAGCGGAGGCCCGAGGAGCTGGGCGTCCTTGCCGCGACGGCCCGCCGCCAGGGCCCGTACGCTCTCGCCGTCGGCGCCCGGAACATCCCCGCGGCCGAACAGGACCGAGCTCCGCAGCACGCGGGCGGTGGCCTCGAGGTAATCGGGCGTACCGGCCTCTACCCTGGCGATGACCTCCTCCGCGAGCCGGAGGCTCTCATCCCACTGCCCTTCTCGGTGATGCCTGGAGGCCGCCATCACCTTCGTCCACGACGCATCGTGTGCCTTTCCGAACCGCCGCACGCTCCCGATCAGCTCGTCCAGGCGGGCGGAGGACTCAGGCCCTCGTCCCTCACTCAACAACATCACCGCCAGGTTGTTGAGCGAAGCGTTCAGCATGTCGAACTCTCCGGTCTCTCGAGCGACGGCGACCGCCCGCTCGAGGATGGAGACCCCTTGGCGATCCCCGAGCATTGCCCTCGACGTCCCGATGACGTTCATGGCACGAACCCGCGCATAGGCCATGCCGGCAGCCTCCGCCGCAGCGAGTGCTTCCTCGGCCCTCGGGACCGCCTCCGCGTACTCGCCATCGAACACGTCGTACGCCCCTCGCATGCTGAGGGCGAGGGCCTTCGCTCGGGAGGGTGGCCGTCCCTCGATGAGCTCCACCGCCTGGTCGATCAGCTCGTGGGCCGCGTCCCGATCGCCGCGGTACCAGGCGACGCGAGAGGCGAGGGCTCCCGTTTCCGCCGCCTCCTCCTCATCCCCCGCGGCCAGGAAACCGGCGACGGCCTCACGCATCATGTCGAGGCCCGAACCCTCTGCATGGAAGCGCGCGTAGCCGCACCGGGCCAGCAGCCGCGGCCGGGCGGGATCGCCCGCGCGGACCAGTCCGAGAGCCCGTGCGTACAGGCTCGCCGCGGGGCCGAAGGAACCCAGGGCCATCGCCCGGTCGGCGGCGAGCTCCGATGAGGTGACGACGCGCTCGGCGAGGCCGCGATCCTCCATGCCAGCGGCGCGGGCCAACTCGAGCGCGGTCCAGTCGTGGTACGCCACGAACTCCGCGTGGTCCTCGGGCCGGCCCAGGGATTCGATCCATTCGGCGGCCCGTCGGTGTTTGGCCGATCGGCTGGCCCTTGGGACCTGGCCGTAGGCGACGTCGCGAAGCAAGATGTGCCGAAAGGCGAACTCGGTCTCTCCAGCCACCGAAGATCGATTGGCGCGCCGGAGGAACTCCTTGCGCTCGAGCGCGTGCAGGCTCTGCTGGATCGACCCCGGGTCCGATCCGCTGATCGCCGCGACCGAACCGAGCCAGAAGACCTTTCCCATGACGGCGGCGTCCTGGATCAGCTCCTTCTCAGAAGGAGGCAGGGCATCGACGCGCGCGGCGATGAGGCCGTGAACCGTTTCCGGCAGGGAGGTCTCCTCCGACAGCCCACGTTCGGTGACCATGCGAGCGAACTGCTCCGCGTAGAGCGGGTTGCCCCCGATCCTTTCCAGGAGGGCCTGTTGCTCCTCCGCGGGAAGGAGAGGTCGCTCGAGCAACGCTCCCACGAGCCGAGCGCTGTCCGCGTCGGAGAGCGGAGACAGCGAGAGCGTCGCCGCGTTCGTCTTTCCCCCTCCCCAGTTGGGCCGGCGATCGAGCATCTCCGGCCGGGCGGTCCCAACGACCAGGAGTGGCACCGCGCGCACCCAATCGATGAGGTGATCGACGAAATCGAGCATCCCGTCGTCGGCCCAGTGCAGATCCTCGAACACCAGGACCAGGGCCCGCCGTTCGGCCATGGCTTCGATGAATCGGCGCCAGGGAGCGGCTGCCTGCTCCCCGCTCCCCTCCGGCGCCGCGAGGCCGATCAGCGGGGCAAGATGATCGAGGACCCACTGCCGCTCCATGTCGTCCTCGACGACGTCGTCGACCGCCCGAGCCAGCTTCCGGTCGGCGTCCTCGCTGGTGTCGCTCTCCAGGATGCCGGCGTGCGACTTAACCATCTCGGCGAGGGCCCAGTAGGCGACTCCCTCGCCGTAGGGGAGCGAGCGCCCCTGCCGCCATGTGACCAGCAGGTGCGGATCGCGATCCACGTGCTGGAAGAGCTCGAAGACGAGCCGGCTCTTCCCGATCCCGGGGACGCCGACCAGGGTGATCAACTGGCTGGTCCGTTCTTCGAGCACGCGATCGAGGGTGGCCACCACCAGCGCCAACTCCCGGTCCCTTCCCATGAGCGGCGAGTGCGCCTGCTGCGACACGTCCACCCCGAAACGGGAGCGAGCCTCGACGGCTTCCCAGACGACGATGGGAGAGGACTTGCCCTTGGCCACGACCGGCTCCGCCCTCCGATAGTCGATGGCGTCCCGGGTGGCCAGATAGGTCGACTCACCGACCAGGATGCCGTTCACGGGAGCAGCCGCCTGGAGTCTGGCCGCGCTGTTCACGACGTCTCCGGCCGCCATCCCCTCGCCCTCCGACGGTCGGGCCCCCAGGGTCACCAGCGTCTCGCCCGTGGTGATGGCCATTCGAATCTGGAGCTCGTCGGCCCGGTCCAGCACCCAATCGCGGATGGCAAGGGCGGCCCGGACGGCGCGCTCGGGGTCGTCTTCGTGGGCGACGGGAGCCCCGAACAGGGCCACGACCGCGTCACCGATGAATTTCTCGACGGTGCCGCCGTGCCGTTCGAGCTCTCCCCGCAGGTGCGCATAGTACGGGGACAGCAGGGCTCGCACGTCCTCCGGGTCGAGCCGCTCAGCCGTCGCGGTGAACCCCACCAGGTCGGCGAACAGGACGGTAACGGTCTTGCGCTCCTGCCGGGGAGCGCCCAGCAGGGGCGCCCCCAGGGCCGATCCACACGAGCCGCAGTACCGGTTGGTCTCGGGGTTCTGGTGGCCGCACTGAGGGCAGGTGATCATCTGTC